>CAKZPK010000442.1 GCA_937139035.1 uncultured Crocinitomix sp.
AGCTTCTTGTGAAATAGTTGACAACAACCTTGTAGCAACGCTAGTTAGCGACTTAAAACAAACCACAGAGGTTATCGTTTTAATTTCAATTGTAAACAACAAAGGAATGAGTGCTAGAATATATGACAACACATTATCGCTAAGCTTCCTAAATCCTCAAAAATTACAAACTGAATTGCCTAAAAAAATAAGACGTAAGTTTTGTAAGAAAAATGGTCCTTGTCATTATACGATCACCATTAAACAAGGTATGAGTACTCTTTTTGAATCCAGTTATTATCCAGAAAGTAATGCCACTATAGACTTTCCTCAACACGGGGAATAATACGACAAACGCAGTTACTTATTGAATCTTAAAACCTATTCCAAGGTCCATTCAGCAACATCTTGAGCTTTTTTCATAGCCTTTTTAAGATAAGTACCTGATGAAATTGAAATGGTAACAAAAAGCAGAAAGAAATACGTTCCTGCCAATGTTGATGAGCCAGTATCAATACCAACTTCCATATTAGAGTAGGCAAAAATAGCTAGAAAAATTCCAGAGACAAATACATCTGCCATACTCCATTTCCCTAAGGTTCTAATCGCTTGATATCTTTTCAAACTCCGTTTTTTATGAGGAGCAGCCAACACCCGCAATGAAATGAATAGCTTAAAAGTTGGAAAGACAATACTAAAGCCAATCAAGATAAAGGCGACTAAGAAGTTACCTCCTGTATATAGAATTGTAATTAATTGAATGATGGATTTATTTTGATAAAAATAGTAGGTACGTCCATCCACTGTTCGATCGAGGTTATATTCACTCATATCCCACCCCAATCCAAAAAAATCATCACCAGTAACGTCAGAAATAGGTACTTCAAACGTTAAATCCTCACTATAGGCAGATATTTCTAACAAAGGAGCCGATAGGCCTAAATAGAGAAATGAGAGCGACGCAAAAATGGCGACAAAACCAAACACCCTATAATTCACCTCTGCATCTTTATAAACAAAAATGTTTGAAAAAGCATAGAGTGTCACCCAAACAAGTAATAACATTCCGTAAAACAAAGCTCCATTATAGTCTGCCTTTGCCTTTACTTCTAGCTCCTGCCACGTTTTTACCATTTCATCACCAACATTGGTAAAAGGCACCCATTCCCAAGCATTTAAAAGCCTATTTTCAAAATTAAGTTGTTCGGAAATATTGACTTGCTTTTCTTTATAATCGTTTAGTTTTCCTGTGATAAAGACAGACAAAACAATTACTCCAACAATGAGAACAACTGTTGAAACTATTAAATACTTAAATTTTTTCACAATTCCTGAGTTTTGAAGTTGTTGGCTTGAGCAAATTTTTCTTGCTCAACTGCAATTACATTAAAGAAATCGGCCTCGTTAATTGCAAATTGCTCGTCATAATCAATCAACTTATATTCCTCATCTCTAGAGCGCTCCTCGGTCTCTTTTTCTAACAAGGGGAGCATTTTAGCAAAACCAGTTTTTAATTCATCTTTGTAAAACTGTAGTAGATTTGCCACAGCAGCTTGAAATGAATGTCCACCTTCGTAAGTTGCCATATTTTCAACATCTTTTGACTTGAGTTCAATATCAAAAACAGCATTATCGTAATTTTGCTTTACTGTAGTTGGATCTGAAAGGAAAAGAACATTAATTTGATCATAAACATGCTGCTGAATTAGTGAAAGTTCATTACTATAATCAACCGCGCTTATTCGGTCCTTATTCAAATCATATTCAATAATACCATTTGATACAGTGTCAGTAAGTTCAATGGAATTGTTTGCTCCTGTAGTCTCATTTTCTCCGCTACAAGACAGCATTAAACCTACTAATAGTAGGCCGCAAAAATACTTCATTCTTCGATTCTAATTAATTCTTGACTTGTGTGAAAACATCCAATTTGTTTCCATTCGCATCTGAAATTACGAAAAAATATGTTCCACGTTCCATTTCAGGTAAAGCAATTGTGGATTCTATTTGCATTTTTATGATTTGACGACCTGTTACGTCCAAAATAGTTAATTCACCTTCTTCTACTCCATTAATGTGAATAGTGTTGTCAAACGGATTAGGATAGAGCACGATTTGATTCAACGGTTCAACTTCATCCTCATCAATAGACACAATTGAGAAATTAGTCACAGAAAAATTATCAAGCCCACCTTCTGTTACATTTTCTGTTTCAACATAATCACTTAACATGACAAGCATTTGCATATTAGCCGTTTTAGTAATTAATGGATTTACTTGAATTGACACAGGATTCCATTGACTCATTGGTAAACCGCCATTATAATGCTGATCAATCAGGACAATGTCTCCCAATCCATTTAAAAGGTAAACGCGCATAGTATCATCTGGTGGAGCACCATGCTTACAAAAGAACCAGGCTGAATAATTCACATAAGGATCATCAAAACCAGTTAAATCAAAGACAGGTGAAAGTAATAGCACCGCTCCATCATTCACCTCTTCGGTATTAGAAACTGTTGTCCCATTCCCTGTCATATAAGCATATTTTCCGCAATCAAACCCAATATCATTATAAGGATTTTGAACAGTTCCGCCTCCGCCAGAAACACCTACAGGGATTTCGCGTTCCCAATGTCCGCGGGCCGCCGTTCCGCTTGCTGCCCAACCAAAGTCAAATGTAAAGTCATCTGAAATACCTTGATCTAAATAAACAATTAT
>CAKZPK010000443.1 GCA_937139035.1 uncultured Crocinitomix sp.
TGATTTAATCATTTTAGAAACTTCAGGAATTGGTCAGTCAGATACTGAGATAATGGATCATTCAGATGTTTCTTTATATGTAATGACGCCTGAATTTGGTGCAGCAACACAGTTAGAGAAAATTGACATGTTGGATTTTGCCGATATTGTGGCAATAAATAAATTTGACAAACGTGGAGCTTTAGATGCGGTAAGAGATGTGAAAAAGCAATATGTACGTAACCACCAATTGTGGGAGGTTGATCATAATGATTTACCTGTTTATGGTACAATAGCATCACAATTCAATGATCCAGGAATGAACACGTTGTATAAATCAATCATGGATAAAGTGGTTGAAAAAACGGCAGCAAAACAGTTGGTTTCGGATATGGAAATTACGGCAGAAATGTCGGAGAAAATATTCATCATTCCACCAGCACGTTCACGTTATTTATCTGAAATTTCTGAAAATAATAGAGGATATGATGAGGTTGCACTAACGCAAACAGAGGTTGCTCAAAAGCTTTACGGAATTTATAAAACGGTTGAGTCTGTTTCAGGACAAAAGGTTGAATTAAATGGGGTAGGAATTAATGATGAAGGATTAACGGCTGAAAATCAAGAGTTTTTAGATTTATTGCTAAAAGAATTTGCGCGTGTAAAAATGGATTTGGATGCCTATAATTGGGAGCACATTTTAAATTGGAACGCAAAGGTTAAACGTTATAAAGATCCTGTTTATTCATTTAAAGTAAGAGATAAGGAAATTAATATTGAAACACATACAAAATCACTTTCACAGTCTGATATTCCTAAGATTGCATTGCCAAAATATTCGGCTTGGGGAGATTTGTTAAGATGGATTTTGCAAGAAAATGTTCCAGGAGAATTTCCATATACTGCAGGTTTGTATCCTTTCAAAAGAACAGGAGAAGATCCTACAAGAATGTTTGCAGGTGAAGGTGGACCAGAGAGAACAAATAAACGTTTTCACTATGTGAGTTTAGGAATGCCTGCAAAACGATTGTCAACTGCATTTGATTCTGTAACACTTTATGGAAATGATCCGGCGATAAGACCAGATATTTATGGAAAAGTAGGGAATTCAGGAGTTTCAATTTGTTGTTTAGATGATGCCAAGAAATTATATTCAGGTTTTGATTTATCTCACTCATTGACTTCAGTATCAATGACAATTAATGGGCCAGCACCAATGTTGTTAGGCTTTTTTATGAATGCGGCTATCGATCAGAATTGTGAAAAATACATTTCGGAAAATGGCTTAGAAGCAGAGGTTGAAGCTAAAATTGCTAAAATCTATAAAGAAAAGGGGGTAACTCGCCCGGCTTATCAAGGGGATTTACCAGAAGGAAATAATGGTTTAGGTTTAATGCTATTAGGTGTTACAGGAGATCAAGTTTTACCTGCTGATATTTATAGTAAAATTAAAATTGACACCTTGGCTCAAGTACGTGGAACCGTACAAGCAGATATTTTGAAAGAAGATCAGGCGCAAAACACTTGTATTTTCTCAACTGAATTTGCATTGAGACTAATGGGGGATGTGCAAGAGTATTTCATTGATAACAGTGTGCGTAATTTTTATTCTGTTTCTATATCAGGGTATCACATTGCAGAGGCTGGAGCAAATCCAATTACACAATTAGCATTGACTTTAGCAAATGGATTTACATATGTTGAGTATTACTTGAGCAGAGGGATGGATATCAATAAATTTGGTCCTAATCTTTCGTTCTTCTTCTCTAACGGAATTGATCCTGAATATGCTGTAATTGGTAGAGTTGCTCGAAGAATTTGGGCAAAAGCCATGAAGAATAAATACAAGGCAAACCCTCGAGCGCAAATGTTAAAATATCACATTCAAACTTCCGGAAGATCGCTACATGCGCAGGAAATTGATTTTAATGATATTAGAACAACATTGCAAGCCTTATATGCTATTTACGATAACTGTAATTCATTGCATACAAATGCTTATGACGAAGCCATTACAACGCCTACAGAAGAATCTGTAAGACGTGCCATGGCAATTCAGTTAATTATTAATAAAGAATTAGGCCTAGCCAAAAACGAAAACCCAATTCAAGGAGCATTTATTATTGAAGAATTAACTGATTTGGTTGAAGAAGCTGTTTTAACTGAGTTTGATAGAATTACGGAGCGTGGAGGAGTGCTTGGTGCAATGGAAACAATGTATCAACGTAGTAAGATTCAAGAAGAGAGTTTGTATTACGAAACGTTGAAGCATAATGGAGACTTCCCAATTATTGGAGTGAATACTTTCTTGAATAAAAAAGGGTCGCCAACTGTTGTTCCGGCTGAGGTTATTCGCGCAACTGAAGATGAAAAGCAATATCAAATCTCAATGCTTAATGAATTGCAAAAAGCACATGAAGATAAAGTTGCTGAAACTTTAGCAACAATTCAAAAAGCAGCCGTGCAAAACGAAAACATCTTTGCGTACTTAATGGAAGCAACGAAATTTTGCTCATTGGGCCAAATTACGCAAGCGTTGTTTGAAGTTGGAGGACAGTATAGACGTAATATGTAAAGGATTCTTTTTAATTTTTTAAGGTCATTTATTTTGTGATTTTAAATAATTGAAGAAAACTGTTTGCGCAAATCAATTATGCATTAGGAAACTTGATGCTTACATTGCGGTGTAATTATGTCAGGCATCTTAAAATATCTATTTTATCCTTTAGTCATTTTGGCAAGTTTGTTTGCAGGTGTACTATTGCTTGAGCATCTTGATGAAGTTTACTTTATTTGGATTCCCCTAATTCTCATCTTTCCACTTACATTGATTTTTGTTTGGATGGAATTTAAATTTCCTTATCAAAAAAAATGGAATGTATCTAAAGGTGATTTTAGTGCTGATTTGATTCGAACTTTCTTCATATTGCCAATAGCTAGCAAAATAGCAGAACTAGCTTTAGTGGTTTTATTGTATTATCCATTAATCTATATCTCTACTCATTTCAACGGATCATTGTTGAATGAAGAGTGGTGGATTGGTACTCGTTTAATTATAGCTTTGTTGCTTAGTGAATTCTGTTATTATTGGATTCACCGCCTGAGTCATAAAAGCAGTAGGTTATGGCGTTTGCATGCTGTGCATCATGGAGCCGAGCGTGTATATTGGGCCAATTCTGGTCGTTTTCATTTTATTGATGCATTTTTAGGGAGTTTGGCATATTTTTTACCTGTAGTTTTAATGGGCGTTTCGGCAGAGGTTCTCGTTTTATTGCTAATTCTATCTAGTGTTTCTGGAATGTTAGAGCATGTAAACATCAATTTCAAAGCTGGGTTTATCAATTATATTTTTAACACAGCAGAATTGCATAGGTGGCACCACTCTGAAAAAGAAAATGAATCAAATTCTAATTATGGCAAGGTTCTAATTGTGTGGGATTTGATATTTGGCTCATATTATTGGCCAAAAGAAAGACGGATCGATCAAGCTGGAATAGAGGGGGAGCAAATTCCTGTTAAGTTCTTTCAACAGGTCATTCATCCTTTTAAATCAAAAAAATAAGTAGGTCTTTCCCTATACAACCGTTACAATAAAATTGGGTTTCCTTCTAATCATGCCTTGTGCACTGCGGACTTTAATGTCCCCAATTTCAATTTGATCACCTTTTTTCAATGTCTTGATTATTTCTAAATGCTCTTTTGTGAGTGAGATGCCATTGGTTATAGGAAAGGTCTTGATTTTTTCACCAGCAGCATTCATGATGATTATTTGAAAACTCTTAATAACCTCATAATCTTTGTATAAACTTTCAGTAATTAAGTTGAGGTTGCTATTATTTAAAATAGTGTCTATGCTAACCCGTTCTGAATCAATATTTCCTAACCGAACAGAAGAAACGGGAGGATGCATGACCAGAAAAAGTTCTTTTTGCACAAACTCATCATTGATAAATAACCGGAGTGTGTCCATGTGCGACCTATATCTTGGTTTTAACCTATAGGTGCTGTCATTTAATTGTGTAACGGCAGAAGCCGAGGAAGTTAAATACGCATGATGAATGTCTGATAAACCTGATATTATAATTTCGTTTTTGCATCCTGCATAAACTAATTGATACTGTTGATCAATGAGGTTTCGATTTTCAAAACTATATTGCGCATAATTTTCCTTAACCGAAAAAGCGATTATTACTAGAACAATTATCAGTTTTAATTTACCCAATTAGCAGTAGTTTATATTATAACGAACCTAAAGTATGAAAAGCAGTCAATGCTGATAAGATTATAACAGATTTATAACAATTGCTTTTAGTTTATAAGGTATATGTTGACTTCAGAAGTTAGAATTACTGTGCAGGATGAATTGAAAATATGCTGCAAATTTTGATTAAAATAAGGATTATATACATCTGTTTTTTAGATAGAATAACTCATTTATGATTACCATTTACGACTGATTATTATCAATTTTAATCAAATTGATCGGCCATCTGCTATGAAATACGGTTATTTTTGAATAAATTAATAGAACGTGGCTTCCATTTGTAACACTTTTTATTTTGAGTATAAAAACACCCATACAAGATCGATTTAAAGAAGTATTGTTTCCAGCGCTAATAATGGGCTTGCTAACTAATGTCTATATTTCTTTGATTC
>CAKZPK010000444.1 GCA_937139035.1 uncultured Crocinitomix sp.
TAAACACGCTCATTTTTAATGGCATTCATTCGAATTCTATCTCCTAATAATGCTCCTCCAGTTTTTCGTTTACTTGGATCAACCGAAACTATTGCAATTGTTTTATCCTTAAAATCAATTAAAAAACGACGTACTAATTCATCTACCAATGAAGATTTACCTGCCCCACCAGTTCCTGTAATTCCTAATATAGGAGTATCAACGACAGCAGCCATTTCACGCACTTTTTGCATGTGCTCTTCTGCATTTTCAGGAAAGTTTTCAGCCGCACTAATCATTCTAGCAATTGCTGTTACTTCCTTCTCTTCTAAATGATTGACCTCACCATTTAGTTTGTCTCCTACTGAAAAATCAGCACGTTGCACTAAATCGTTAATCATTCCTTGTAATCCCATTTCACGACCGTCGTCTGGATGGTAAATACGTTCGATACCGTATGCCTCTAATTCTTTAATCTCTTCAGGCAGAATAGTTCCTCCACCTCCGGCAAAAATCTTTATTTGTCCAGCACCTTTTTCATTCAAAAGGTCATACATATACTTTAAATACTCTGTATGTCCACCTTGATAAGAAGTCATTGCAATTGCTTGCACATCCTCTTGAATAGCGCAATTAACCACCTCTTCTACACTTCTATCATGTCCTAAATGAATAACCTCACACCCAGTTGATTGAATGATTCGGCGCATGATATTTATAGCTGCATCATGCCCATCAAAAAGTGAGGCTGCAGTAACAATACGTACTTTATTAATTGGCTTATATGGTTCGATTTTTTCCATCAGATTCGTCGTTTTATAGCAGCACAAATATAGCAATTTAAGCCCTTTTGGAATGAAATTTACTTGGATTTATTCCAAAATACAACTATGCGATTTATACTACTTTCAATTAGCGTGATGCTATTTACTTTTGCAGGGCTACAAAGCTGTTCTAAAACTACGGATGGTAAATGGGTAATTTATAAAGAATCAACGCAACTTCCTTTTTGGGCGCACGAATCTAGTAATCGGAAATCTAAGAATACATTAGAGACTTTCTTAAAGTCAGAAGGCATAATTCCGTTAAAAATTAAAATAATTGGTGATCGTATTGCAACTTATCAAGATTGTGATTGTTTTACAGGTTTGGAATATCGTGTACAAGTGGATAAATCGCAGGTGGGCTATATGGCTTATTGGGGTTTTGAATTAAAATAAAAAAACCGATAGCTAGATCCACCGGTTTTTCATTCAATTTATTTTTAGTCTTTAACTAACCTTATACTTATTGCAAAATCTCCTGCTGGGTTTGTAAAACGATAAACTGATGGATCAGCTGTTACAAGTCTTCTTCGGAAAATATTACTCCCTTCCGTTGTATTAACCCACAAATAGGTTCTATTATCCATGGCACTGTATGTTCCACCGCTTCTGAATCCTGCAAGTGGAAAATCAAGCCCAGAACTCCCTCCCTCTTTCAATTGAGTACCTTGATCTGTCCCTCTTGGTAAGCTATAACCATTAATATTTAAATCTCCAGTTGGCATTCCTAATGTTGTCTCTAACGTTTTCCACTCATCATCTGTCGGTAAATGCCACCCATCAGGAATTGCTCCAGAAACCCCACTCCATTCATACAATCTCCCATAAGTATCATCATTTGCTGCGTTATCATCATAACTATAAGATGATGCTGAATTGTATTGCAAGTTTTCTTTCATCCATATTTGACCTCCAATAAGTTCAGTTCCATAAACTACTCCATCTCGGCTATCAGTAAAACTTCCGGAACTACTTGTTGTAAATTCACGAACTTCACTTGAAACTGCTGTAGTTACCCCGTCATACGCTTCAACTTTTAGAAAATAGGTTGTCCCTAATGACAAACCAGTAATTGAATAATTGGTAACTGTTAACGCCGAAGCCACACCTACTATATCATCTGCATTTGTACCTAAATAAAGGTTGTATTTTACAGGATCTTCATCCGCATCTGTTGATGCATTCCAAGTGATTTCGAGGTCGGTTTCTGTTCCTTCCGCTCCATTCTCGGGCGCCTCTATAAAAGTAGGCACTGTAGGAGCTGTGTTTTCTGGATCTTCAGGTTCAGTAGGATTGTCTTTTTTACAAGACATTAATGGCAACATAAATACTGCTGCTAGTACAAAGTAATTTTTCATAGTAAATAATTTTACTACTAAATTAGACGACAAGCGCCTTCAGAATAATGTACAATTGCTCCTTAAAATTGTATTTTTCGGAAGTCCTTTGGTGAGATTCCTGTTTTGAGCTTAAAAAATTTACTAAAGTGTGCTGGGTCACTAAAATTAAGATCATATGCAATTTCCTTGGATGAAAGCCCCGCATTTAATAAACGCTTTGCTTCCAAAATTACTTGCCCATAAATTAGCTCACTAGTTGATAAACCTGTTCTCGTTTTTACAATCTTATGCAATTGCTTTTCGCTAATATTGAGCTCAGTAGCATATGCCTTTACACTTTTTTCTGCTCTAAATTTTTGATGTAATAATTTACGAAAGCTCACATATATTTCTTGGTTTTTATCTTGCACAGCATTTACCTGCTCCACCGTTCGCATACAATTTATTAACAACAAACTAAGGTTTGAAAAAATAAACTCATTCTTCAATTCATTCTCTGAATTATAATCCTTCCAAATGTTTTGAATGATCGCCTCAAGCCCTCTAACAGTATCCTCGTCAAACTTGTAAATTGGAGAAAACTCATTAACATCATAACAAGTATGATCAAACAAAAAATTTGAAATCCGACTATTAGATTCAAAGGCTGATGCTTCGAATAGAATCACAAATCCATTTGTTTTTAAATCGCGTTTTACTTTATGCACGCGCCCACTTGAAACCAAATGAACTGAACCAGATTCAATAGGAAAAGTATTAAAATCAATATCATGACTTCCTGAACCTAAATCAAAGTAAAAGAGTTCAATATAATTATGACGGTGCGGTTTAGTCGTATCATAATTTGTCAACTCACCTAACTTTACAATTCTAACGCTGGGTATTGATTTTTTATGTTCAAGATTATGTGTAGGAATCATTACTTCAAGTTATTTTATTCCACTCATAAAGAAAAATTATTCTTCATACTATAATAAGATTCCTAACCTACTGATCAACAATTCAAAACAGGCATAATTTCAAGTTTAGAATTCCAATAGTATAGGCCGATTATAAAATCACTGCAATTTTACGGTTTTTGTCCAATCAATATTAGGTGTGTATCGATCTCCTCTCCTTTTCTATACTTCTTCTTAATTGAGGACAACACTTCAAAACCATATTTATTCATTTGTTCTATCATAGCTTTTTCACTATGATAATAAACGTAACATTGGTCACCAGTGCCACCTGTTTCAAAACCTGACTTGGTGTAATCACCTTCAATTGCACTCAAGTACAAAAGACCACCCTTATTTAAAAGTTGAAATGAATCTGCAATTAATTTATCACAATCCTCAAGCGACAAATAAGGCAAACAAAAACCACAGAGAATTGCATCAAATGAATGACTTAATTCATCAATGCTTCTACAATCAAGCAACTGGAAGTTTGCTGATGGATTATTTTGCTTTGCCAGCTCTATCATGTTTGGTGCAAAATCTGTTGCCAAAATTTGTAAATCAGGCCGCTTTGTCAAAAGGTATTTTGTAATATTACCTGGACCGCAAGCCAATTCTAAAACTGTAGCTTGATCTTTAAGCAATTCACAGAAAATATCGTAGGTATTATCATACAAATCATAATCCATGAATTTATCTTGATAGATGCCTGCTATCTTGTTCCATGTTTCATAAGTAATTTTATATCTATCCATGACCTGCGTTATTTTCCCCAAACTAGAGGGAGGTTTATACCAATTTTCTTCTAATTGCCATCATACTAGAAATATGCAAAGCTTGGTGGAGGTTATTAAATTGCACGGCTTCTTCAATATTAGTAATTGTGAAATTATAAGAAGTAGGATATTCTGTATAAGTTTTAAAAATACCTTTCTCTAAATCCGCCTCCAATTCATCTACCTGATTTAAAATTGCTTCAGTAATAAATTCATACTCTTCTTGCGAAATAGCCCCTTCTGGCTTTGATCCTTTTTTATACTTTAAGATAAATTCTTTTTCTAAACCTCCATCTACTCCACCAAGTGAATATACCAAACCTTTGGTGGTAGCGACTAAATGACCTAAATGCCAAGCCAAGTTATTATTAGACCCTTCAGGAATTTCATTAATCTGCTCCAAAGTCAAATCTTTAATGATTCGGATACAGTTTTCTCTTGATGTTCGGAATAAGCTTATTGCTGTTTTCATTTTAATGATAATTTGAATTTTTTATTACTTTCCTACTACAAAAACACATGGAGTTTTATCAAACTTAAAGGGTGACTTACTCCAATCTCGAATTGTTTTAGTTTTTATTTTTTGTTTTTCACCTGTTACATCATATGCAATTGTTAACAATAGCTCATCATGACAATAGGCAATTATATCTTTTAACATAACCTCATTACGATAAGGTGTTTCTATAAATAATTGCGCAAATCCTGTTTTTATTACAGTTTGGTTAATTTGTTTAATTTTTGATGCACGCTCTGGGTCTTTTTTAGGAAGATAGCCATTAAATGTAAAACCCTGACCATTCATTCCGCTTGCGGCAAGCGCCAACAAAAGGGAACTTGGCCCTGTTAATGGAACCACCTCTATATTATTTCGGTGAGCCATGGCAACAAATTCACTTCCCGGATCGGCTACGCCTGGATACCCGGCTTCTGACATTAACCCCACGTCATTCCCTTTCTTTAAAGCTTCAATTGCTTCTTTCTGAAAAGTATAACCGTCATGTTTATTCAATTCATAAAATTCAGAAGCATCAATCGGAAATTCACGATCCATTTTTCGCAAAAACTGACGTGCTGTTTTAACGCGCTCAACTACAAAATGGCGTAATTCTTTTACAATACCATGATTATACGCAGGCAACACTTGTTCAATCGTGTTTTCACTAATAGGAATTGGAATAATATAAAGCTTAGCCATTTGTTTCTATTCTTTCAATTACTTTATCTACTGCTACGTCCAACAAATCAATCACATGCTGAAAACCTTGATCACCACCATAATAAGGATCGGGCACTGAAGCGTTTAAACCTGGAGTTGACTCATTCAAGATTAACCTAACCTTTTCACGATCGCTATCATTATTTGCAAGGCGAATCATATTTTCATAATTTGATTCATCCATAGCATAGATTAAATCAAAATTTTGATAGTCAGCACTAATAAATTGTCGTGCACTTAAGTCTGAAATATCAATTCCATTTTTACCTGCCGTTAAAATCATTCGGTGATCAGGAGCTTCTCCAACATGAAATGCAGAAGTTCCGGCTGAATCAGTAATTATATCCAACCCTTTTTCAGCAGCCTTATGTCTCAAAATTCCTTCGGCAATTGGCGAACGACAAATATTCCCCAAACAAACCATCAATACTCTCATAACAGTATTCTTTTATTCAAAAAAAATGCTTTCAAATTATTGAAAGCATTTTTAAATTTAATTTACGTTTAATTTTTTCTCTAAATCTTCCAGATAACCTCTAAACTGCTTATCGGTTTCGGCTAGATTGTTAACCGTACGGCATGCATGCAATACAGTTGCGTGATCTTTTCCTCCACATTGCGCTCCAATACTTGCCAATGACCATTTTGTCATTTTCTTAGCAAAGTACATAGCAATTTGTCTGGCTTGAACAACTTCTCTTTTTCGTGTTTTAGATTTTAACAATTCAATTGGTAAATTGAAATAATCACAAACAATTTTGTGAATGTAATCCATTGAAACTTCACGAGCAGTATTTTTAACATACTTGTCGATCATTTTCTTAGCCAACTCAATATTAATTACTTTTTTATTTATAACAAACAGCGTATTTGCTCAGTTGTGGATTGTTGACCCTTTAGAACCTATTTATCCAGATAAAAATGACTTAAAAGCGTATTCAACTAAATGGAAAACTGAT
>CAKZPK010000445.1 GCA_937139035.1 uncultured Crocinitomix sp.
GTGTAAACACTAATATCGTCATTGATTCCGCTATAATAGATTTTAAAGCGTTTATAGTTGTGAGATTTCCATGCAAAAGTGTTGTACTGCACACGATTTTTACCATACTCTTGATAAGAGCCTTGGTAAAACTGCGCCCAATTGGTTTGGGGCCAAAGTGCGATCACTAATGCGGAAAGTATGAGCTTTAAGAATTTATTCATTTCAATAAGGGTAAAGATACAAATAATAGGCGTGACTTTTCATACGTTTGAATAAAGAATCCATACACTTAATTCCTTGATTTGTATCGTTGAGTAGCCTATTGAAGGAAAATTGATGTTATAGCACTTTCACCACCAAAGCAATATATTGTTGCTGGAGTGAATCATTTGAATGCTGTTTACTTAGAAAAGTCTTTGTAAATTTGTTCTCTTAAAAAAGAGGTTCAACTATGATTCAAATTGCAAAATTCACTTTTAATCCATTTCAAGAAAACACTTTTATTCTTACGGATGAAACCAAAGAATGCGTGATTATTGATCCGGGTTGTCAAACAAAGGCAGAGAAGGAAGCGCTTAGTAATTATATAACAGAACACGATTTAAAACCAGTGCGTTTATTAAATACGCATTGTCATGTGGACCATGTTTTTGGAAATTATTTCGTTAGCCAAAAATATGATTTAGCACTTGAGGCACATAAGTTGGATTTACCAACTTTAAAAATGGTTCCGCAAGCCTGCATGATGTATGGAATTAAAGAATTTGAATTGTCACCTGAACCTACGGTGTTTCTAGAAGATGGTGATGTTGTAACATTTGGAAATTCTAAATTAGATGTGATTTTTACGCCAGGACATGCACCAGGGCATGTTGTTTTTTATGCGGCAGAGGATGGTTTTGTTGTGAATGGAGATGTACTGTTTTTAGGAAGCCATGGAAGAACTGACCTGCCTGGGGGAGATTATCAAACATTGAAAAAAAGCATAACAGAAAAAATGTTTGCATTACCAGATGAAACAATTGTGTTAAGCGGACATGGACCTGAAACAACTATTGGTCAAGAAAAAACTTCAAACCCTATTTTGTATTAGTCGTCCTTTTCAACAAAGGCTCTATTAGGGCGCAAGGCATCTCGTAATATTTTAACGTCTTTTTCCGAAACAGTCATGTATGCTAGACAATGTAGCTCAACATTAGAGTCTATACCTTCATTGAAATAGTCCAGTTTTTCACGTTCCATAAACTCTTTTAAATGAACGACATGATGTTGCGCAGTACCTTCGGCTGTTTCGCCATAAAAGTCCCAAACTAATCGAATTTTGCGGTTCACAGTACGATAATTTTTCTGGTTTCTACAGCTTCGGAAGAAACTAAATTTAGAATATAAGTACCATCAGGAAGGTTGCCAAGTTCTAGTTCATAATTAGAAGTAGTGGCATTAGGTTGTACTGTGATGATTGCACGGCCTTGCAAATCGAATAAAGCGATTGATTGAATGTTACTACTTGAAACATTAGAAATATAAAGCGTTTCTTCAGTAACTGGGTTCGGATAAACGCTAATAGCATTATTGTTAGTCGCTACATTTATTGAAAGGTCTCCCCAAGTGTCAACAGCATCCGGTCCACCCCAAATGTGGTTTGCGATATGCGGATTGTCAATAAAAGGGTTACGATTTCCAGTGGCTGATTGAATCGTGTTATTGCGATTGGTTTCTAAATCTGAAACAGGGTCCAGTGCATTCCATTCTAATAATAAGTCAATCATATTTCCGTCAACGGCATTTGTACTACCTACTGCAACAGCACTTGGTAAGCAACGGTTTCCGTAACGCAAATACATATACATTACAATCCGTGCAGCATCTCCAATCCATTCATCTCCTGGGTACCAATTAGAACCTGCAGTTCCTGCATTACCTGTACCACTTGCAAATTTTCTGTTTGATCTGTTTCCGTTGGCTTGCACGTCGCTAGCTCTTAAATTATGTGGGTCTGAACCTGGGCCGGACTCTCCAAGGTTGGGAGATCCTAATGATTTTGGAAAAACATGTTCTCTATTCCATTCTCCTACAGAGCCGCCATTGTCATTTTTATTCCTAGTTCTGTCATTAATAACACTACCGTCGTCGTCATTATAACCATAGATTAGTAACACAACTGAGCTATTAGTAGGATCTAAATCTGCTGTTTTTAAAACATCCCAAACTTCTGAATAGGTTGTAGGTGATGTATGTGTGGTTGTAATTAAATCACTTAGTTCTGATTTCAGGGGTAATCCCGTCAGAGAAAAGTCAATACTACTATAATAGGCTGGTACTTGTCCGAAGCCGACAATAGTGTATAAAAGTGTAAGTGAGTAGAAGAGTTTTTTCATTAACGTGGTATATAATTCTTGTAAAGATACCAATTCAAATGCCAATGTGCAATTGTCAATATATGAATCGCTTAAAAAGCGGTCGGGAAATGAAGTTTAAAAGACTGAAATTCTGCGATTGATCTAATCAAAGGATTGATTGGCATTATTTGCCATTTCCAATAGTCGCTCGTATTCGTTTTCGCTAATGTCAGAATGGAAAAAATGAATAGGATCAATTTTTTTACCATTTTTTTCAATTTCATAATGAAGGTGTGGAGCAGTAGATTTTCCTGAACTTCCAACTAAGCCAATCAATTGACCACGAACAACTTTATCTCCCTTTTTAACCTTGAAAGCGCTCAGATGCGCATACCTTGATACATATCCAAAGCCGTGATCAATGATAATGCAATTACCATATCCCCAACGTTTTTGTTGAATCTCTTTTACAACACCATTTCCAGTTGAATAAACATTCGTTCCTGTTTCTGCAGTAAAGTCTAAGCCCCAATGCATTTTTTTAGTTTTGTAAATAGGATCAATTCGCCAGCCATATCCTGAAGAAATTCTGGTTAAATCAACATTTGAAACAGGTTGTATAGCAGGTATGCTTGCCAACATTTGTTCTTTTTCTTTTGCTAGTTTAATGACTTCGTCAAAAGAAATGGATTGCGCATAAATTCTTTTTTCTAAAGCTTTAATCAGTTTTTTGTTTTCAATGACACGTTCAGAATGATCGAATCCTTTAATTTTTTCATATTCTTCTGATCCCCCAGTTCCAAGTTCACGCATGTGTTCTGGAAAAGGTTCAGCGTTGAATACAACACGATAAATTTCATTATCACGTTTTTCTAGATCTTCGACAACAGCAGCAATTAATAAAAGCTCTTCATTAATTTCATGAATTTGTTTATTTAACTCGGCGTTTTCACGTTCCAAGGCTTGCTCATTTGCAGACACAAAAACAGAGGAGAATAAGACATAAAATCCAAACCCTAAAACCACTGCGGGAGCAATAACTAAAAGAGATCTTAATAAATGTTCTTTCCAAGAGAGTTCTACTTTATCGTAAGAAAGTGTTTCGGGGTTATATCTGAATTTCTGCTTTTTCATGTTTGAGGTGTTTGCTTAATTCAATTTTTAGAAGGATTTTAAGTATAAAAAATCTACCTTCGGAAGCGCAAATTTACGGATAAAGAATAAATTTGCAATGCAATTAACAATCGTTAACAAAATAGAGCAATGAAAATCAACGAGATACGGCAGACATTTTTGGACTTCTTTGAGAGTAAAGGACATAAAGTAGTTTCTTCAGCACCTATGGTGGTGAAAAATGATCCTACATTGATGTTTACAAATGCGGGAATGAATCAATTTAAAGATTTTTTTCTGGGATATAATGAGGCCAAGGATAAGCGTGTAACAAATACGCAAAAATGTTTACGTGTTTCGGGAAAACAAAATGACTTAGAAGAGGTGGGGGTAGATACTTATCACCACACTATGTTTGAGATGTTGGGAAATTGGTCTTTCGGAGATTATTTTAAAGAAGATGTAATTGCTTGGGCGTGGGAATTATTGACAGAGGTTTATAAGTTAGATATTGATCGAATTTATGTGACCGTGTTTGAAGGAGACAAAGCGGATGGAACATCTGTTGATCAAGATGCGGTTGATATTTGGAAAAAATATATTGCAACGGATAGAATTATCTATGCTGATAAAAAAGACAACTTCTGGGAGATGGGGGATACAGGGCCATGTGGACCTTGTTCTGAAATTCATGTTGATATAAGAAGTGATGAGGATCGAAAATTAGTAGATGGAAAATCGCTAGTGAATCAAGATCACCCACAAGTGATTGAGATTTGGAATCTTGTTTTTATGCAATACAACCGTAAAGCAAATGGATCGTTAGAAAAACTTCCTGCTTCTCATGTAGATACAGGAATGGGATTGGAACGGTTAGCAATGGTTTTGCAAGGACAACAATCGAATTATGACATTGATTTATTTCAAACGTTAATTGCTAGTTTGGAAAAAATTAGTGGCAAAAAATATAAAGAAAACGAAGAAACAGATATTGCTTTGCGTGTAGTTGCAGATCATGTCCGTGCAATCGCTTTTTCAATTACAGATGGTCAATTGCCTGCAAGTAATGCAGCAGGTTATGTTATTCGCCGAATTTTAAGAAGAGCAGTACGTTACGGTTATCAAAAGCTAGATATTAAAGAGCCGTTTATTTACAAAATGGTTGATCCTCTTGTACAAGAAATGGGGGAATCATTTCCGGAGCTAAAAAAGCAAAAAGATTTGATTGAAAAAGTTATTCATGAAGAGGAAACAAGCTTCTTTAAGAATTTAGCAAATGGAATCAGACGTATGAATGATTTGATGTCTTCTATGGAAAAAGAAGGTAAGAAAATCATTGATGGTAAGGACGTTTTTAAATTGAGTGATACTTATGGTTTTCCTGAAGATTTAACAGAATTAATAGCTCGTGAAAACGGATTAGGAATTGATCATGAAGGGTTTTTGAAAGCTAAAAAAGAAGCGCGCGAAATTGCACAAGAAGCTACAAGTATTGAGTCTGATGATTGGGTTGAAATAAGAGAGGATGATGTTGAAGAATTCATAGGATATGATTTCTTAGAAACGAGCATCTCAATCATTAAGTATAGAAAAGTTACTCAAAATAAAAATACATTTTACCAATTGGTATTTAATATCACTCCTTTTTATGCAGAGGGAGGCGGACAGGTTGGCGATTCTGGTTGGATTGAATCTGACACAGAAAAAGTGGCGATTTTTGATACGAAGAAAGAGAATAATTTAATTGTACACTTAGCGAAAGAATTGCCTAAAGAACCTATGGGGCATTTTAGAGCGCACGTTAACGCTGAAAAGCGAAGATTGTCAGAAGCAAACCATACAGCAACGCATTTACTACACCATGTTTTACGCGATTTATTAGGAACGCACGTAGAGCAAAAAGGGTCAGTTGTAAACGCGAAAAAATTAAGTTTTGATTTCTCTCATTTTTCAAAGGTTACCAATGAAGAATTGGAAATTGTAGAAAACAAAGTGAATGAAGCAATTCAGGCCAATATAGCATTAAACGAACGCCGTGCAGTACCTATGGAAGTAGCACATGAATTAGGTGCAATGGCTTTGTTTGGTGAAAAATATGGAGATTTGGTTCGTGTAATCCAGTTCGGAGATTCAGTTGAATTATGTGGAGGAACGCATGTTAAATCTACAGGAGATATTCGCTTGTTTAAAATTACTTCAGAAGGGTCTGTAGCATCAGGGATAAGAAGAATTGAAGCAATAACATCTGACACGGCACAAGCTTATTTCAAAGAAAGAGCTGATCAGTTTGAGGAGATTTCGCAATTATTGAAAAAACCAAAAAATGCAGTGAAGTCTATTACTGAACTAATCGATAAAAATAATAAACTGACCAAAGAAATTGAGCAGTTGAAAAAAGGCCAAGTAAAACAGATTAAAGCGAGTGTTTTAAGTAAAGTTGAGGCTAGAGGAGACGTTAATTTCGTTTCAGACATTTTAGATTTAGACGGAGGGTCGATTAAGGACCTGTGCTTTCAGTTAAAAGGTGAAGTTGATAATTTATTTGCTGTTATTGGAGGTAAAGCAGGCGGAAAAGCTACCTTAACGATTATAATATCTGAAGAATTGGCAAAAGCTAATGATTGGCACGCAGGTAATTTAGTTCGTGAAACTGCAAGATATATTCAAGGTGGTGGAGGCGGACAACCGTTTTTTGCAACAGCAGGTGGTAAAGATAGCAGTGGAATAACTACAGCAATTGACAAGGTTAAAGAAATAACAGGAATTTAAAAAATACAATGAATTGGTTCAAAGATAATAAGACGCTTGCCTACGGTATTGGTGCCGTAGTTGGATTAATAGTAGTGCTAATTATTTTGGCCAAATTCTGGTTGTACGCTATTGTAGCTGTAGTGTGTTTAGGTGTAGGCTATTATTTTGGTCGCCGTCACAAAAAAGAAAGCTTAACGAAAATTGATAGTAAAGAACGCACTGGTTTTTTATAAACGAAGGCTTAACCCTAGTCCGAAATGCATATAGTCGAATGTTTTATTGAATGAAACTTCTTTAAAACTATTCCCCATTACTGGTCTATACTGCACTGTTCCCGTTAAATATAGGTTGTTCAATAGGTTATAATGAACCTTAGAGGCAAATAATACATCTACATAAAATGGTTTGTAAATGCTGTTCTCCTTACCAAATGAAACAACCTCATTGTTATTGTAATATCCTCCAGAAGAACGCATTAAGAAATTGAATCTTGCAGTTGCATACAGGTCTAACTGGAATTTGTTAAATCTCATTTGTGTTCCTATATGAACTGGTAAAGTAAAGTAAGATGCTTTATTTTTACCGCTAACTTGTGTTCCTTTTTGAAGTACATCATAAGCGTAAGTATAAACTGTGTCTACTGGATAATCTGATGTGTCATAGATAATTGTTTCAAAAACTTCAGTAGTATCAAAATAGGTTTCATAAGTTGTGAATTCATACGATTCAGTATAATTATTTAAACCTAATCCTGAACCAAATGTTAATCCGTTTTTCAATCGGTAAGTAATATCCAAATTTGTTTGATTTCCAATTCTGTCATTTAAAGCATTCTCATAAAGTGTTTCCTCATTCATGCTTTCAGAGGTGTAATTTGAGCGCAATATATTAACACCAGAAGTCAACGATAACATGAATGGTTTATAATCATCTTCAACGGGAGGTTCTATAACAGTAGGAGGTTCGTTTGTGTCATTTGCATCATCAGCATCATCAGTTACCAAATTGTCATCTGTTGTTGTGCTGTCATTATCAACTACATTAGTTTCTGCAATAGTAGTGTTTGTTTTGTCGGTATTTGGATCAGAACTTGCTTGGTTAGCATTTGAATCACTATCAGTATTAGATCCATTATCACCTATTGTGTTGTCAGGAGTACTTGTCTTTACAGCAAGTGAATTTGATTCAATATCTACATTTCCACCGTTACTGTTCGTGTCAACATTGTCTGTCAAATCAGGTTGAGTTGGATTTCCACCAGAGCTAGATGTATTGTTGTCGACTAATTGAGTGTTTCCAGTTGTGTTATCGTTTTGTTGATCAGTAGTATTGTCCGATTGCTGATTAGGGTTTTGCGAAACAGTGTTAGTATTTGCAGGATCAGGTTGTGTCGTTGTAAAATCAACTATTCCGTTAGTGTTAGAGTTCGTATTTCCAGAACTATAGTTAGGAAAACTATTTCTGTTTGTAGGTTGATTGCCTCCTGTTTGATTTACACTGTTATTAACTGCGTAACTACTCGCGTTACTGTTTGCGCTATTTGTGTTAATTGTAGCATGTTCGTTAGTAGAAGTTGACTCAACATCATTTAATTCATCAGTAGCGTTTTGGTTTGTGTTTGATGACTCATTAGTTGATGGAAGTTCTGTTACGGCATTATTTAGAGCATAACTATTGTCTACTGTTTCATCCAAATCACTTGCATCCATATTAGATTGTGCTACTTGGTCAGCATCATCCATGTTTGTTAATACTGCAGCAGTTATACCTACTGTAGTTAATAAAGCGATTAAACCGAGTAATAAATAACCCGTTTTTCTTTTCTTAAATCCTAGAGCATTGTCAATGTTCTTTTTGACAAAGTCAGGCGCCTGTGTAACTGATCCGCCAAGTTCGGAACGATACAATTCGTCTATATTTTTTAATTCTTTACCCATTTAAAACGGTGCTTCTGGTTATGTTTTTCTCTTCAAGTTTTAACTTAATTAACCTCCTTGCTTTGGATAATTGAGTTTTTGAAGTATTAATTGATACGTTTAAATAATCTGCTATTTCTTGATGCTTTAAATTGTCAAAAACATACATGGTAAATACTGTGCGGTAACCGTCTGGTAATTCATTCAGTATTTCCTGCAATACTTTCTTTAAGTTTATTCCCTCTTCTTCTATAATAAATTCATGTCCTTCTTCTGATTCGAAATATGAGTCATCCTCTACAAATTCGAACTTCTTTTCTGACCTGTAGTGATTAATTGCTTCGTTAATAACAATTCTTTTAATCCAACCGCCTAAATCATATTCGGGATTAAACAACTCTCTTTTTTGATAAATCTTAATAAAAGCTTCCTGCAAAATATCAGCAGCCTTGTCATGATTTTTAGTATATCTTAGACATATCGTGAACATAGCCGCCGAATAATCTTTATAGATTGTATCGAATGCTTTTTTATTCCCACGAATAAACTTTTTTTTAAGCTTGTCTAAACTCAAATTCGTTGTTTCTTTTAGTTAGTCCCCTTTTTTTCTTTTTATAAATAAATCATACTACAACTTCAATGTTAGTGCGGCATTTAAGCCAATATTATAAAGGTGAGTTATGGGGATAATGTTGTCTCTAAAATAATATTTAATAAAAGGCTCAATATTAAAATTCATTTTTTCTCCAATAGGTTGCATATAGCCAATTCCTATCGTTGCTGAATAATTCAAATATGACTCGGGATCAGAAACAATTGTGGTGGTTGTTCCGTCACTATGATTGATTCTATTCTCGAATGAGCGTTCTGATAATAAGTTGATTCCTAAACCGCTTCTAAAATAAAGTTGCTTAAAAAAGAAGTATTTTGCTTGGATAGGAATTTCAATGTCGTTT
>CAKZPK010000446.1 GCA_937139035.1 uncultured Crocinitomix sp.
CCTTCTAAATAAAGCTCTTTGGTTTGATAAGTAGAATCTAAATTTTGAAAGTTCAATAAAGGATTCACAAACAAAAAGCGAAGGAATGTTTGCGTATCATTTTTTCTAAAGAATTTCTTATCAATAAGAAAAACACTGTCTTGATTAGCAAATGTACCAGCTTTTAATAGATATTTTGAAAGTCCCATTGTACCAATTTGAAAGCTTTGCTCTACCGTTGCGCTAAGATAATCGAAGTCAACGGCAGATTTAAATGGACCACTCCAGCCTTTTTCCCAATACACGGTGAAGGTAGGCCAACGACTTCCTAATACAACTTTTTTATTCGGTTCGCTCATGTATTTTTGACCCGGTGTGTAGGATAAATCAAAAGTAGTTCTAAACGAATTGTAAGCTTCAAATTGAATTGGTGGTCCATTTTCTAATTGGTCATCAAACCACGTCACAAATTTATAATCCAAACTGAAAGGGCTTCTATGTTCTAGACGAGCCATAGTACCCAAATAAAGCCCATTAACTATTTCAATTGAATGCCAAATCGTTCCTGAGGTGTTTAAATAGATATTTTGCCGATTGGCCATATCTAAAATATTGTTATTCCAATTAATCAATGAAGCATCTCGATTAAAGGAAACAGAATATCTGCCAGATCGTTTAGGGTCGTATAGATGAAAGACACGACCTCTCCCTCTCACATCAGCATTATTAAATCCAACCGTAAAATCACTATAGCAATCAATCCATTGTTCGTTTTCCCATTTTTTGAAATATTCAAATCCCGGACCAAAACGAATCCCTCCTACATTAATTGGTTCTATTACATCTGCAATAGAAGATAAATACCATTGCGTTTTTTTCACTCTGTCCCTATGCTGAAAACCAAACCAAAGGACTTTTAATGCTGTTATTTTATTGAAAACGGCATCTATTGAATCTAAATAAGTCTCAGATGTATATATGGCTTTTAAACTGTCTTGTACAAATTTTGTACGTTGCTCTTTTACCGTTAATGGAATAGGTCTTATTTCATCCCAATAAGTAGTGTCGCGCTCATAGGCCTCTTTCGTTGTAATTCCAACTTCGTTTGAAAAATACTTTTTCTCAAAAACTGGGTTCACATCATAATTCGAATAAACAACTTGGGTAACACCTTTCACTGTTTCCTTACCATATTTTGTTTTGTATTCAAATAACTGTTTTTCCATTAACCATAAAGAATCACTCTTTTTAAACTCTTGTACAATTCTAAAATCATCATACTTTTTTAAGTTTCCTTTATGCATGGACAAATCAACACCAGTTAAAACCCATTCACTTTTTAAAATGTACAGTTCTCCTTTTAAAGTTGATGTTCCAACTGATCGTGGAGAGATTTGTACCGTGTAAATGGTGTCATTATCAAGTGTGGTAGTAATGGCCGTTAATTTGTATTTATAGGATAAAATTCCTGATGGATGCAATGGGGAAACAATAGGCGTTAAATGCAGGTCATCTTTACGAATAAGACTTTCATAGAAGTTAAATTCTCCACTGGTAGTAGATTGGAAATAGATTTGATCTGGACGCCCAATTTTTTCATAGCCGTTTCGTATCTCTTTAATGTCATTCGGGTATTGAAAGTGTTTGGTCAAATTAATTTCAACCATATTTAAACGATTCTCCCCTTCAAGTTTTTTCGCAATTTCATCTTTTTGCTCTTGAAATAAATCTTTTTCTCCCTTTGCTTCGTCTTCCTTCGGAGCCTTTTTTTGTTTCTTCTCAAATGTCTCAACTCCTTTAATGTAAATGTCACATGAATAGGAGTCCATTTGTTGAATCATTTCTTTTTTATGATCGATCACATTTTGAACAATCATCCAACCTATGTTTTTCTTTTTGGTTCTAACCTCAACCTTGTTCAGTTCGGTTTCTTCCTGTTTTAAATAAATGTTTTTTACAGTAGGTTCAATTTTGTCTACTGTCACCTTTACTTCTAAATCTTCAAACCCAACACACTTGAAAATTACATCATAGGTTCCCATATCACATCCAAAGAAATACTTTCCTTCAAAATCTGTGCTGGCTCCTGTGCTCGAGAAGTTTTTCAAATAGACTTTTGTGAATGGCAAAGGATTGTTTTCCTCGTCCATGACAAAACCAGTAATACTCTGGCCAAAAATTGAGCCAGACAAGCCTACTAGAATAAGGGTAATAAATAAGTTTCTAAACACAAAAATTAATTTCACTGGGTTGGTACTATTGGTTAGACAAATTACGAGCTAAAAAGTTACACGTATTCTTACTTTTTGTTAAAACTTATACATGTAAGTCAATATTCTCATTTAGTAACACTAATTTTTAAAAAAATGAGCATCTGCAGATATTCTACTGCTGGAGTCTAATTGTATGTTACTGCTGTCTACTGATATACGGTGTAATTCTGCAAGGCTTTGATCTGTTAATGCTATATTTAAATAGGCCAATTTGTCAATTCCATCTCTGCTGTTTATGCGGTGTTTTGAATTGTCATGAGACTCAATTGATAATTCTTTTAATAATGCAAGATTCGTAAACAATTCTAGATTAGACATGCCATAAAGACGTGTTTTAAATGCATGCGGAGTATCCAATTCCATTCCAATTGATGCGTCGTGTGCGACGATTGATTTAACAGAGTTATATTGAATAATAACTGAGCAACGCTCTCGTGTCCCCCAATAATTGGTGTTACTACTTGGGTCTTGTGTATAAGATTCTGAATACACAATTTGAAGTGTATCATTTTTAATCTCATAGGTTATTGCCTCAAGCCCTCCTTTTTCTATTAATAGATTATTAGTGCTAGCCGGTTCTATATATAAATGACTTCTGTTACCTCCAACGATATTAATGTGAGAAAAATCAAGTCCGCTTATTCTTTCAAATCCAATAAAAGGATCATTCATGTCAAGCGTTTTATATTCTTGTTTTAACTCATATTTTACATAAAAAAGACCACCTACAATTAGTAGTAAAAGTCCTAGTAATAGTTTTATACTTGTTTTCATTGCTTCTCTTTTATTTCTTAAATGCTTTATATTTCTGTACAATCAATTCAATGTCAATGTCTAGTAATGACATGTTTTTAAATAGATTGGGTAATTCTTTTTCTAGAAATTTTGTCTTTCGGGTGTGTTTAATTTTAACAGTTGCACCTTCAGAGACAAAATAACCTAAACCACGCTGCGTGTATATAATTCCTTCGGATTGCAAGTATTCATAAGTACGTTGCACCGTATTAGGATTTACTTCTAGGTCTACTGCCAAGGATCGAATGCTTGGAATCTTCTCTCCTTCTGACAATAGGCCGCCAACAATTTTTTCGCAAATGCTCTCTGCAATTTGTAGGTATATGGTTTGTTTTTGTTTGAATTCCATATTATAGCTGCTTTTCCTTAATTCGGACAAAATAGGTCAATGACAATATTGCTATTACTGGTACAAATGTATAGGTAATTAATTGTTTTACACTTACAGGAGAAGCCAAGTCATAACGTCCAGCTGTCAACAAAGGATCTGTGATTGAAACAGGACCGAAGGGGGCCGTATCTCCAAAGTAAACCTGACCATTAAATAAAATGTTAGCGAACGAGTAGTCTAGGAAAAACACCAAAATTAGTAGGGCAAACATCAGTAGTAAAGAAATGATCATGCTATTTTTCTTAAAGTAATGTGAGCCCAATAATATGCCTAATGAAATGGCAGTACCTATTATTGTGGCAATAACAAACCCATCAGAAGTAAATTCAGTGGTGGTTAAAACGCCTTCGGGTAGATTAAAAGTTGTCATTAAACGACCAACCATCCACATGTCTACTAATCGGAATAGTAAACCAAATACAATATAGTATAATGCAATTACTACTACATTGTTTAATAACCATTTCTCAAAAGCCGAGTTAGGCATTAATAGGTAGGATATCCCTTTTGAATGATTCGTAAATTCATTGGCAACAATTCCCATATAAAGTACAGGGCCAAACATCAACGCTAGAATTAAAAAGAATAAGCGAACCTCTGTGTAAAAACCAGGCGCAAACTCAATATTCATAAAAAGTATCATGACTAATAGGATGATCAGTATACTCCCGATCATCTTTATGCCCTTTTCAACAAATAATCTTCTAAGTGAAAGTGAAAAACGTTTTATATTGAAAATTTCGTACATAATAAGGCTTAGTTAAAAAGTGATGTAATAGATGTTGTGTTCATAATTGAAGTATTGAAGAGTTGTTCCAAGTTAATTGTAGTTTCCTCGTCCAATACATTTTTTTCCATAACAGAATAACCACCTATTGTTTCGTCAACGGCAATTGTTGTTCCTTCTTCAGGTGGGTTTGTGTAAAAATTAAAGGATATTTTTTTAGATATTTCGTAAACACTAGCGTCCAATACAATTTGTCCAGCATTTACAATGAGTATATGATCTAATATGTGATCCAGATCTCTTACTTGATGGGTTGAAATGATATAGATTTTATCATCATTCATAGTTTTTGCCATCAATTTTCTAAACTCACTTTTTGAAGGAATGTCTAAACCATTGGTCGGTTCATCCATGATTAATACACTTGTATTACAAGCAAGGGCAAAAGAAATAATGAACTTTTTTTGCTGTCCGAATGACAGTTTTGTTAAGTTTTTAGTTTCCGGAACATCCAGTTCTTCCAAATAAGATAGAAATTCTTCTCTCGAAAAATTAGGATAAAAACTACCATAGGTTTTTATATAGTTTTCACGACTTATTGCTGGAATATAAACCTCCTCCGGTATTAAATAGATATCGCTTAGGAAAGAGGGTTTTCTTTTGTGCGGCGTTTGGCCATTAACATTTACCGTTCCTGTTACTGGTCTATTAAGACCCGTAATGTTTTTTAGCAAGGTTGATTTTCCTGCTCCGTTTTTTCCAAATAGGCCATAAATTTTGCCAGGAGACAGTTCTAAATTGAGATCAATATAGAGCGGAAACTTTTTGTGATACGCAAAATTAAAGTTGTTGAACGCTATCATTTTTAATTTGTTTAGGTGTATTAGTGAAATAGTACACTACAAATGTATGGTATTTTTATTCGCAAAACCAAATGGGAATCAAATTATTTTTTTTAAAAGAAAAATATCAGGCGTTAAAACGCTTGTTTTTCAGCAGTTTGACCGAGTGTTGGATTTTAGTGAACCTCAAAGATAAAAGGACGATAAAGCTTAATTAGACGCTTTGTTGAGGTGTTTCTTTTGGAGTAATTAGTGGATAAATCAATCGAAAGTGAGTCAGAAAGATTGTCCAAACGGTTTTGAATATAATCAGGCTTAAGTATATATGTTACGGCTTGCTTATCGGATAAATGTGCAGTTATAATGCCAACTAAATTCCCTTTTTCATTAAAGAGTGGGGCACCACTATGTCCAGCATTAGAGGGTAATGATACCTCAAAATAGATGGAGTCGGATTCAAAGCCCGTCTCCGAACTCACCACACCTTGTGTATATACAATGTCTTTTTTCGTATAACCTAATGTAAACACAGCATCTCCTAATTCTGGAGCCTCCGCAACTACTTCGTACGGAACTGCTTCAAAGTTTAAAGCTGTTTTTATAGAACTTTTCAAAATCGCAAAGTCTAAAATTGAATCACTATAAACTACTTCTGCTTCAAATGTTAATCCTAGTTCTTTTTGCTGTAAGTCTATGATTTGTTGTCCTTCAATTAGATGTTTAGAGGTGAGGAAAAAACCGTCTTCTGATATTAAAAATGCGGTGCCATGAGGAGATTGATCAATAACCTGCATTGAATCGACTAAGAATCGTTCTTCAGAATCCAACTGAGAGGAATCTATATATCCATCACCTTCTGTTACAAAATCCTGCATTACATCATCACTTTCTTCGGCATAACTGTCTTCTGAAGTATTGGCTAGTGGCTCGTATATGTTGTTTTCAGCCATGGTGCTATCATTTATTCCGCCCCAAGGACTGATCATAAATAGTAGGGTAATGGTAGCAGCAACCCCAATTGGTATTAAGAATTTTGGGCTGAGTATTTTTGATCGTTTTTTGCCATACAAATCATTATGTATAGTCTCCAATTCAGATTTTATTGTGCCATATTCACCTCCATCTGAAATTTCAGATGAAAATTGTTGGTATTCATTGAGTTCATTTCTTAATGATTCAGAATGTACCAACCTTTCTTCAAAAGCTGCTTTTTCTCCTGAATCCATCTCCCCGCCAAGGTAGCGGTCAAACAAGGCGATATGTTGCCGATCTTCCATTAGCTTTGTTTAGGCGTACCCAATACCATTTTTTTTAGACGCATAAAGCACTTGTACTTTTGATTTTTAGCATTGTTAGCATTAGTGTAATGAAGCATTTCAGCAATGCGTTTCATTGGTGTTTTTAAAAAATAGAACTGTGTAATAATAGTGCTACAAGGTTCTCCCAATGCCTTAATGCATGCCTGCATGTGTTTTACTTTTGAAAGATGAACTGTGTCATCTTCATTAATAGTAGCATCATGCTCACTTTCAGATGCCAGTTCTTTGGCGTCAATTTTATGCACGGCTAATTGCTTTAACCATAAGTTTTTTCCTACACTAAATAAATAAGTACTGACTTTCGCAGTTAATTCGAAGTTTTTATCTGCAGTTTTTTTTATCAATACATATAATGCATCTTGAAAAATGTCCTGTGCCTCAGTTTTCGAACCACTATTGTTTAGAATATATTTTTCTACCATTGGATATGCATCTTTATAGACAGAGGTCAGTGTATTCCGATCTCTAGCGCGAATTCTGTCAACTATTCCAGTTGTTATTTCTTGGTCTATGGTCACAAGCACTAATAGTATATATCCTTAAAAAACTAAAAGGTCACCCAAATTAAAAAAAAAAGATCAAAGCAGGTGACCTTCAAGTCAATTCTAGGATAAATCAACAAATAAAAAAATCAATCATATGAAATTGAACAGGAAAATAGTACCCGGCTTAGTGATGGCAACCTTGCTTTTTACTTCGTGTGGAGGCGGAATGTCTGAAAGCGATATGAATGCTTATTCAGAAGAAATGTCAATTGGCGCAAATGATAGCTATGATGCTGGCTATGTATCTCAAGAAGTAGATTACGAATCAACAAATAACACACCCCTTGCTGGCGACGGAGCGAATAGTGGTTTGGAAGATCAAATGGCTTTAGATCGTAAATTAATTAAAAATGCTTCGCTAAGTTTTGAAACCGATAGTATAGACGCGCGCAAAAATATTGTGCAAAAAGCCGTGAAAGGGTTTAAAGCTTATGTTGAGCATGAAGAACAATACAGCACGTCTTATCAAGAAACGGTAACCACAACTATTCGTGTTCCTGCAAATAATTTTGATCCATTTATGGACGCAATTACTGCAGGCGTTGGCAGTTTTGATTCTAAAACTATTGAGGTAGATGATGTAACAGAGGAGTTTGTAGATGTAGAGGCAAGAATCAATACCAAAAAAGAATTGAAAATAAGATTCATAGCGTTGTTGGACAAGGCAGAAACTATTGCCAAAATAATGGAAGTAGAGCGTGAAATAAATGCTTTGCAAGCAGAAATAGAGTCGTATGAAGGTAGGCTCAAATATCTTTCTGGTAGTGTGAAATATGCAACCATTAACCTAACCTATTATCGCACAATTGATGTGCCAGTAGAATTTGACAATAAATTCGAAAGTGCTTTTTACAACGGATGGCAAGGAACTGTTTGGTTTTTTGTTGGCCTCGTAAGCATTTGGCCGCTTTTAGTTTTAATCACAGTTATTCTATTAATTCTAAAAATTAAACTG
>CAKZPK010000447.1 GCA_937139035.1 uncultured Crocinitomix sp.
TAAAGCGCGACACAAGAAGAAGCGCTTGAAAAGTGCCTTCAATACGGCATTGAGTTTGTGCAAAAACACGAGCAATGCTATATCGATTCGCCAAAATTAAAAACACTAAAATCTAAAAAAAATGAAATCTAAAAAAATTATAATATCAACCTATGTTTTAGGCCTTTTTGTAATTGCATCTTGCCATTCTAACGGGTCAGATTTAAATGTAGAACCACATGAAGACGGTATAATGTATGATATGGTAACCGAAACGGATGACGGTTATTATGAAGAGGGGGAGGCAAGTGAAATCATGATGATGGAAGAACCAATGTCTGAGGATTTTAATACCGAAGAGTATGATTACTTAGCAGAAAACGATTTTCTCTCCCCAACGGTTAATCCTCTTTCTACTTTCGCAATTGATGTAGACAATGCAAGTTATACAAATGTGCGCCGCATGCTAAACCAAGGAGAACAACCTCCAGTAGATGCTGTTCGGACAGAGGAATTCATTAATTATTTTGATTATGATTATCCAACCCCTTCCAAAAAAGACATTTTTTCGGTGTATACTGAAATGGGAGAGTGCCCTTGGAATTCTGATCATCAATTGATGCATGTTGGGTTAAAAGGTTACACCGTTCCAATTGAGGAATTGCCACCTTCTAATTTGGTTTTTTTATTGGATGTTTCAGGTTCAATGGAGGATCAAAATAAGTTGCCATTGCTTAAAAAATCTTTCAAATTAATGGTGAATAGATTAAATACTAAAGATAAAGTGTCAATAGTGACATATGCTGGAGACGAACGCCTCGTACTTGAATCAACCTCTTGCGAAAACAAAAGCAAAATAATTGCAGCGATTGATAACTTATCTTCTGGAGGATCAACTAATGGTGAAGGCGGAATTGAAATGGCATATAATCAGGCTATGGAAAATTTCATCCAAAACGGAAACAATAGAATCATTTTAGCAACTGACGGTGACTTTAATATTGGAAGATCGTCTGGTGGTGAATTGACCAGATTGATTGAGGAAAAACGTGACTTGGGTGTTTACTTAACCATTTTAGGTTTTGGAATGGGCAATTATAAAGACTCGAAAATGGAAAGCTTAGCAGATCATGGTAATGGAAATTACTTTTATATAGATGATATTGGCGAAAGTAATAATGTATTGGTTGATAATCTTGCAGGTACATTGTTTACCATTGCTAAGGATGTCAAAATTCAAGTGGAGTTTAATCCCAACTTTGTTTCTGAGTATCGTTTAATTGGTTATGAAAACAGATTAATGAATGCGGAAGATTTTGCTGATGACAAAAAAGATGCAGGAGAGCTTGGTGCTGGACATACTGTAACCGCTATTTATGAAATTGTTCCAGGAACAGCTAAAGCGAATGATTTAAAATATCAGCAGCAAATAAATAATAACTCAGCAGAATTTGCTACAGTTAAATTGCGCTACAAAAAACCGGATGAAGATCAAAGTCAATTAATCGAGTTGACAGTTCAAAATTCAACTAAATCATTAGCTGAAAATTCGAAAGAATTTCGTTTTTCAGCAGCCGTTGCCGCCTTCTCATTAATACTCCGTGAGTCAAAATATATCAACGATTATTCACTAGAAGAGGTCTTGATATTGGCAAAATCGACTCTAAACCTAGATGATATGCGTAAAATTGGGTTTTTAAATTTGGTTGAGAAAGCTATGCTAATAGCCAGTTAGCATGGGTTTAGAGTTCAAATTGCGCAACTCTTTCCTGTGGTTGCGTAATTTGGATTCATTATCAGTTTTATTTCACATTTATAAATGTTAACTTTGTCCTCTTAAAAATTTAGACATACTGTATGAAGTTATCAGCATTCAATTTTGAATTACCAGAAGAATTAATTGCAAAGCATCCGAATCAGAATCGTGATGAATCGCGATTAATGGTATTGAACCGCGAAAAGCAAACAATCGAACATAAACTATTTAAAGATGTGTTGGATTATTTTGATGAAGGTGATGTTTTGATAATGAATAACACCAAAGTTTTTCCTGCACGTTTGTATGGAAATAAAGAAAAAACTGGTGCAAGAATTGAAGTTTTCTTATTGAGAGAATTAAACCGTGAAAGTCTTTTATGGGACGTATTGGTTGATCCAGCAAGAAAAATTCGTATCGGTAACAAGCTTTACTTTACGGATGATGATTCATTAGTTGCTGAGGTAATTGATAATACGACTTCAAGAGGGCGTACTATTCGTTTCTTATTTGATGGTTCTTATGAAGAATTCAAACAAAAAATTACGGAACTAGGTGAAACTCCAATTCCTCCATATATTAAAGGAATGCGTGATGTTGTTCCTGAAGATGAGGAAAGATATCAAACAATTTATGCAAAAAATGAAGGTGCAGTTGCAGCACCAACAGCTGGATTGCATTTTAGTCGTGAATTATTAAAACGCCTAGAAATTAAAGGTGTTGAGTTTGCAGAGCTTACACTTCACGTTGGTTTAGGAACTTTCCGTACCGTGGACGTTGAGGATTTAACAAAACATAAAATGGATTCCGAACAAGCCGAAATCACGCAAGAAGTTGCTGATATGGTAAATGACGGAAAAAGAAATAAAAAACGTATTTGTGCTGTAGGAACTACAAGTATGCGAGCAATTGAATCAAGTGTATCTACAGATGGTTATTTGAAACCATTCGGTGGATGGACAAACAAATTCATCTTTCCTCCATATGAGTTTTCTATCGCAAACTGTATGATTACAAACTTCCATACACCACAATCTACATTGATGATGATGGTTGCAGCATTTTCTGATTTAGACTTTGTAAAAAGAGCTTATGAAGAAGCTGTAAAAGAAAAATACCAATTCTATTCTTACGGTGATGCTATGCTTATCATCTAAAGATCAGGAATTTTAACTAATTTTAAACCGCCGAAGTAAGTCGATTCGTTTGAATCTCTAACTCGGCGGTTTTTTTATAGATAATCCCAAATGATAGAAAGGACGGTAATAATTAGTGCAGGAGGTATTGGCAAACGAATGGGGGCTGCTATTCCTAAACAATTCTTAAATATTAATAACCGTCCAGTATTGTTTCATACCATTGAAAAATTCTATCATTTTGACGCTAACATTCAAATTATTGTAGTGCTACCGGCTAATCAAATTGATTATTGGAAAGCCTTGTGTAAAAAGAATGATTTTATGATCGAGCATGCCATTGTAAAAGGTGGTAAAGAACGTTTTTTCTCTGTTAAAAATGGACTAGCATTAGCAAAAGGTAATGTTATTGGAGTTCATGATGCGGTTAGACCATTGGTTGCAGCTAGAGTGATTGATGACTGTTTTGCAATGGCACAAGAAAAAGGTGCAGCAATTCCAGTGTTCAACATTAGCGAATCAATTCGTAAGGTTGAATCAAATAATTCTACAGCTGTCGATCGTAATAAATATAAGTTAGTTCAAACTCCGCAATGTTTTCAAAGCCAAATTTTAAAAGCTGCTTACGGGCTTGATTATTCTGATCAGTTTACAGATGATGCAAGTGTTGTTGAAAAAAACGGAACTCAAATTCATTTGATTAATGGAAATGAGGAGAATATAAAAATTACTCGTCCAATTGATTTAATAATGGCGGAAACATTGATGAAGGATGAATAAAGCAATTTATTTTAAAGGCGAAAATTGTGGAGTTTGTGCCGCGTTATTGCCAAAAATGGAAGCGCACTTTTCAGAGAATTATCCTTTACTCAAATTTGAAATTATAGAGGTTCAAAAAGAACCTGAAATAGCAGCACAATTTCAGGTGTTTACCATTCCAGTATTAATCATTTTATTTGAGGGAAAAGAGTATTATCGATTCGTTCGAAATTTTTCAGCAAGTGAAATTGATCAGAAATTGCAGCGCACTTATAAGCTGAGTTTTCAATAAATTATTGTAATATTAACCATAATGGCATTAAAATTTAGGTTTGCTTTTTTGGTTTTAATACTTCAAATGTCTTCATATAGTTGGGGGCAATTTGTTGTTGGGGCTGGTTATGAATTAGGATTTATTCAAACCGAGGAGGATTATAATTTTAATGTTTTGGTTTATAATGATAACGAAACCTATGATTTTTATTCTATTCAAAGTGAGCTAGGTGCAGTTTCGCATGGTGTAATGGGGCGTAGTTTTGGCGGTCAATTTTTAAATCCTAGAAAAGTAACATTGGGCTATTCTTTGGAATTAGGCTATCAATACTTTACCAGTAAAGGGAAATTTTTCTATCGGGAAAGTTCTACAAGAGATGCGGATTCAATTGTCAATTTTTTTGATGGATTTACCTTTGAATCAAATTATCATATGGTGCGGTTTGATCATTATTTAGATGTGCATTGGAATCCATCTCCTACCATTAAAATCACTAATTCAATAGGTGTTGGTTTAACTGCTTTGGTGCGTGGAGCAAGCCCTGCATTAGAGATTGACGGAACAATGATTAATACTAATCATCCAATTATCAAGTTTAAATATCAACCGCAAATCACTGAAAAATATAAAGGTTTTTCAATGACCTTTTTTGCTTCTGTGGATCTTGCGGCATTTGAATTATTCAATAATCAAGCGCTACATCAAACGCCCGATTATCGTATACCGTTGAATAAACTTCGTTTTAACACTATTGGAATTCGTTTTGTTCCAGATCCTAAAAAACCTAAGGAAAAACCAACGGAAGAATTGTATTAAATCAATTTCAAATTCTCTATACACAACATTCTAACTTGCAATAAAACAAGATTGTTCTCGTTAATGGTTCGAAACCTAAATACTGATTTTATTTTAGACAGCTACCTAACCAAATTCTTGAAATATGAAATTTTTATTAAGCTGTTTAGTGTTCACTTTTTTGTGCTACTCTCAAAATGCAAGTGCGCAACTTTCTGCAGCAGGAGTTCAACCAAAAATGAATTTCGCGAGACATTTAAATGTGGTACAGAATATCCCTAAGCGGTTAGCCAAATCTGTGGAAAATAGATTAGCATCTCCTGGAATTGATCTTTTTGCTGATTTTAATATTGGAGAAAAATGGAATTTCCGTGTTAAGGCAGGAGTCGAAACAAAAGGCTTTGTAAGTAATTATTTTATTTATGAATTAGATGAGCGCGCTCAAAAATATCACTATGTTTCAACAGATTTAAATGTGATGCGTAAATGGGGCGAGAATACTAAACTACAACCCTACAGTTACATTGGATTGTCAACAGGATATTTATTCAAAATGCAAGCAAGAGTTTTGGCTGATTATGAGGCCAAGTGGTTGGATGAAGGTGTGTCGTTAACTTATGATGACTATTCTAAATTTAACATAGGATTTATTGGGGGAATGGGACTCAGTTTTGATGACGTGTTATGGTTAGAGTTGGAATATAATAGAGACATTTTAGCACCAATTAATCAGGCTGATTTAAAGGTTTACAATACCGTTTGGTCAGTAAACGTTGGAATAAATTTATTGAAGCTTCTTCAAAAGTAAATTTCAAGGTATAAAAATCAAGTTTTGAGCAGGTTTTATCCGTTCAAATGCATAAATTTGTCATCCTTATAAATCCGATCCTAATGCGATAGGATCACAAATATTTGATTAAGATGGCATCACAAGAAACAAAGATTATTTATACAATTACAGATGAAGCACCTGCTTTGGCAACACAATCATTTTTGCCAATGGTTAAAGCTTTTACAAGCTCGGCTGGTGTTGCAGTTGAAACAAAAGATATTTCTTTGTCTGCACGAATTTTAGCAGTTTTCCCTGATTTTTTAACAGAAGATCAACGTGTGAATGATGCCTTGGCAGAATTAGGCGATTTAGCAAAAAAGCCAGAGGCTAACATTATTAAATTACCAAACATTAGTGCTTCAATACCGCAATTGCAAGAAGCTATTGCTGAATTGCAATCACAAGGTTTTGCTATTCCTGATTATCCAGAAGATGCAGAGACTGATAGTGAAAAAGAAATTAAAGTACGTTATAATAAAATTAAGGGTAGTGCAGTAAACCCTGTTTTACGTGAAGGAAACTCTGACCGTAGAGCACCGAAAGCGGTGAAAAATTACGCAAAGAAAAACCCACACAGAATGGGGGCTTGGTCGTCTGATTCTAAAACACACGTTTCTACAATGGATGGTGGTGATTTTAGATCAAATGAAAAGTCAGTAACAATTGAAAAGGCTTGTACATTATCAATAGAGCATGTAAATGCCGCTGGAGAAGTTACTGTTTTAAAATCGCTTCCAGTTCTTGACGGTGAGGTGATTGATGCAACTTATATGAGCACAAAAGCACTCGTAGCATTTTTAGATGCACAGGTTGCTGATGCAAGAGATAAAGGCGTTTTGTTTTCAATTCACATGAAAGCAACAATGATGAAGGTTTCTGACCCAATTATTTTTGGATATGCAGTTAAGGCATACTTCAAAGCAATTTGGGAAAAGCATGGAACAACACTTGAGGAATTAGGAGTAGATGTACGAAATGGATTTGGTGATTTAATTGCTAAAATTGATGAAGCTCCAAATAAAGCTGAAATCTTAGCAGATATTCAAGCTGTTTATGATAATGGTCCTGATATAGCAATGGTAAATTCTGATAAAGGAATTACGAACTTACATGTACCATCTGATGTTATTATTGATGCATCAATTCCTGCAATGATTAGAACTTCTGGTCAAATGTGGAATAAAGACGGTAACCAACAGGATACAAAAATTGTAATACCAGATTCTTCTTACGCTCATTTTTATCAGTCAGTTGTAGAGTTTTGTCAAAAGAATGGTGCATTTGATCCAACAACAATGGGTACTGTACCAAACGTTGGCCTAATGGCACAAAAAGCAGAGGAATACGGGTCGCATGACAAAACATTTGAAATGTCAGCTGATGGTGTTGTAAACGTTAAAGATGAAAACGGAGCTGTATTAATGTCTCACAATGTTGAGCAAGGTGATATTTGGAGAATGTGCCAAACAAAAGATGCACCAATTCAGGATTGGGTTAAGTTGGCTGTTTCTCGTGCAAGAGCAACTGGTGTACCTGCTATCTTTTGGCTAGATGAAACTAGAGGGCATGATGCACAAATCATCAATAAAGTAAATACCTATTTAAAAGATCATAATACAGAAGGATTAGAAGTTAAAGTAATGTCTCAGGTTGATGCTTGTAACTATACTTTAGAGCGCATTAAAAAAGGAGAGGACACAATTGGAGTGACTGGAAATGTAATGCGTGATTACCTAACAGATCTTTTCCCAATTCTTGAATTAGGAACAAGTGCTAAAATGTTATCTATTGTTCCATTAATGAATGGTGGAGGATTATTTGAAACTGGTGCTGGAGGATCTGCTCCTAAACATGTTGATCAGTTCATGAAAGAAGGGCATTTAAGATGGGATTCATTAGGTGAGTTCTTGGCACTTTCTGTTTCTTTAGATCATTTAGGAGAGACTTATGAGAATAAGCAAGCTCAAATTATGGGTGATGCTTTGGATCAAGCAACAGGAGAATTTTTATTGAACGATAAATCACCTTCACGTAAAGTGGGTGAACTAGATAATAGAGGAAGCCATTACTACTTAGCAACGTATTGGGCAAAAGCATTAGCAAATCAAGCACAAGATGCTGACTTGGCTGCTAAATTTAAGTCTATTGCTCAGGAATTGGCTGATAACGAATCGCAAATTATTGATGAGTTAAATGGCGCACAAGGAGATGCCGAGAATATTGGAGGTTACTATCATCCATCTAATAACGCGGCGGCTGAAGCTATGCGACCAAGTGCTACATTGAATCGTATTATTGATTCTATCTAATTCTAAAACGGAATGAATTTTGAAAAACCTTGGCTTGTTAAGTCAAGGTTTTTTGTATTTTGGAGTCTGCTTAATGAATCCATTTAAATTAAAAATCAGTTTGTTTATTGTTGTGCTATCCTTTTTGAGCACAGGACATGCAAATTTTGATAATGACCAGCCAGATTCATTGCTAAATGCAATGGAGCAGGTCAAAACGGATAAGGAAAGAGCAAGTACTCAATTAGAAATTGGAATTTTTTATTTAGACAGAAGAGATCCTGCTAGTGCCTTAGCATATTTAGAAAACGCGGCTAAAATTGTCACTGATATTGAGGATCAACGAGTGGAAGCACGAGGTATGTATAGGCTTGGTGAAGCTTATACAGGAATAGATCAAGGATTAGAAGCTATTGACTGTTTTAATGCAGCTTTAAAAATTAAAAACGGTTTAAATGCAAATGATGTGCTCAACGTGTATAACATGATGGGCGTAATTTATCTTGTGTTTGATGAAGGAGAAAAAGGGATTGAGTATTTTAATCGGGCGTTAACTTTGCAATATGAGGCGGGAGAAATTTCTGGTCGAACCTATGAATTTCTGTACAATAATAAAGGGATTACTTTTTCAAATATGGGAATGTTGGATTCTGCTATGGCAAATCATAATCGGTGCCTATCTATTCGGTTGCAAGGCGAAGATAATATAGGGATAGGTCAGTCTTACAATAATTTAGGAACCGCTTTTTTTGATGGTCAAAATTATGATTCAGCTTTGTTTTATTTTGAAAAAGGTTTGCTGTATCGGCAAAAGGTGAACAACCCTTCGACATCCAGTATTCAAGAAAGCCAAATCAATATTTCTAAAGCATTGATTGAATTAGGTAGAGGAAGAGAAGCAAAACCAAAGTTAGAATTGATTGAGAAAGAGCTGTTGATTAAACCTAACCCAACGATAGAATTGCGCCTTAACGAACTTTTATTGCACTTGTATGCAGAATTAAAAGATTATAGGAACGCCTTTATTTACAGTGAAAAATACTACGAACTAAAGGATAGTGTTTATGGAATTGAACAACGCGAAGAACTTATTCGAATAAACTTAAGCAGCAAATACGCTGAGCAAAAATTGCAAGATAGTTTAATAAACGCCGAGCAAATAAAACTGGATGAAATTCGAGAAACGAAAGAAAAAGAAATTAGAGATCAAAAGGCACATACTTCCAGATTAGTAGTGATTGGATTAATGGTGGCATTGGTTTTAATGTTGGGTATTATCATTCTGGTTTACCGAAATTATCGGAGTAAGAAAAAGGCTTCTGAAGAAATTTTAGAACAAAAAAGTGAGGTTGAAAAGCAACGAGATCGGGTGCAAGAGGAGAAACTTATTGCAGATGAACAACGGGAAATAGCACAAGAGCAAAAAATGGAATTGGAGCTAATTCACCAAGAAATCACGGACAGTATTAATTACGCGCAACGCATTCAAAATGCCATCCTTCCCTCTACTGAAACGGTTGAAAAAGCCTTGCAAAACCAGTTCGTCCTGTATTTGCCAAAAGCTGTGGTGGCAGGCGATTTTTATTGGGTGAGAGAAGTAGAAGAACGTGTTTATTTTGCTGCGGCAGATTGTACAGGTCATGGTGTGCCAGGGGCATTGGTAAGTATTATATGCTCCAATGCTTTGAACAGAACCATTGAAGAGTTTAAATTGACTGATCCGGGTGAGATATTGGATAAAACAACAGATTTATTGATAGAGGCCTTTGTGCAAAGTAATCAGGATGTGAAAGATGGAATGGATATTTCCTTGTGCTGTTTCAATAAAAAAGAAAATTCATACACATTTGCAGGAGCAAATAATCCGCTTTATGTAATTAAGCAAAAAACGGATGGATTAATACTTGAAGAGAACACCATTCAGAATGAAACGAATTACCTTGTTGAAATAAAAGGGGATCGACAATCAATCGGTTGGCAAGAGAATCGTAAAAAGTTTACAACGAATACTGTTCATGTCAATAGTGGAGATATGATTTATTCTTTTACAGATGGATTTCCTGATCAATTTGGTGGTGAACGAGGTAAAAAGTATAAATATCGAAAGTTTAAAAACTTTTTGTTATCCGTTTCAAATTTACCATTGTGGGAACAAAGCTCCCAAATTGAGAAAGAATTTGACACTTGGAAAGGTGACCTAGAACAAATAGATGATGTTTGTATTGTAGGAGTAAAAACGCTATGAGTTTACCATGTGTTGTGCTACTTGTGGAAAACAATTGTACAAAGCTTCCTTTAAATTATCTGCCAAATCTAATTCTTGAATAGATGCATTCATTAAGCTCAACCACTCGTCTTTAGCTTCATTGGTAATGGCATGCGGCATATGTCTACGTCGCATTTTTGGTGGGCCATATTTTTCAATATAACGCGGAGGACCTCCTAAAAACTGTGTTAAAAAACAGTACTGTTTATCCTTGATACTTTCAGCGTCTGTTTGGTTAAAAAGTGGTGATAAAACAGGGTTGACAAAAACCTTGGCATAAAAACTGTTTATAAGTTCTTGTAAACGATTATCGCCGATTAATTCGTAGAGCGTTTTTACTTTTTCCATTTTTTGGTCAATGTGTAAATTGCGTTTAAAATGTTTTAACAAAAATAGGCTATCTTTACGGCATTATTGTGGGTTTGAAGAAATTTGTCACCATATTATTTTTATTACTTTTTGTTCAAGGATTTGGACAAGGGTTTAAAATGCATTATTCCAATTCATTTGCAGATTGTTTTGGGGCTGTAGAAGTAATGGATTATAATACATCTTCGCATTTGCAGTTTCCAGGTAACTTTGGTTTGCGTGATGATTTTATTGGATTTGATCCTGATTTTCATGAGGTGAATTCGGTGTGGTTGCGCCTAGAACCTAATGTGGATGGGGTTTTTGAATTTGAAATTTCTACAGAAAATAATGTGGATTTTAGCTATCATCTATTTCGTGCAACGGACAATTCTTTTTGCGAACATCTTGAAGCAGACAAAGCTGCGCCTGAAATTTCTCAAAGCATATCATACCATAATAAAGGGGCAATGGATGCTGGTGGCGATAAGTTTAAAGGATCAATAGAGACAAAAAAGACGGATGTTTTTTACTTAATGATTCATACAAATTCAACTTATAAAGGTCGAGTTACAGTAAATTATAGACGAATTGGTAAGGTTGCAGTGACAGAATCTGTTGTGCAGGATTACAGAACTGGAAAGACAGATAATTTTATTCGTGTTAGAATTAGAGACAAGGAATCGGGTAGCCCAGTAGAGGCAAATATGATCATTTCAGGAGTGGATAAAGACAATTATTTATTCCTAGGAACTGATTTTTATTTTGATGCTACTATTGCTCGTGAAATGCATATCGAATCAAATACGCAAGGATATTTTTTGTTTGTTAAGGATTTTGAATCGAAAGGATCTTCAACAAATAATATGGAGATTTTATTGGAGTTAGAACGATTGGCTCCTGGTAAAAAATTAGCGCTTGAAAACATCAAATTCGAACAAGATGAAGACAAGTTTTTGCCTATTGCATATCCTGCATTAAAACGTTTACTAGATTTTATGGCAGTTAATGATCAATTGAACATTGAAATTCAAGGCCATGTAAATGCACCTGGTTATCGAAATAATGGAAGAATCAAAGCATTGTCTGAAAGTAGAGCAAGGGCAGTGAAAAAATTCTTGAAAGATAATGGGATTGAAGGCAGTCGAATGGAAGTTAAAGGATACGGAAATACAGAAATGATTTTTGAAGAACCAATTGATGTTCATCAAGAAGAAGCAAATCGACGTGTAGAAATAAAGATTATTGACTAGTTATGAGTTTAATTCTTTGTTTAGAAACTGCCACTAAGGTGTGTTCAATCAGCCTCGCTAAAAATGGAGTAGAGGTAGCAACAATCAACCATTCTTCTGAAAATTATTCGCATGCCGAACGGCTGAATGGTTTAATGCTTGATTTATTAAAGCAAACTAATACCAGTTTAAATGATATTGATGCAGTTGCAATTAGTGAAGGCCCTGGATCATATACAGGTTTAAGAATTGGAACCTCAACAGCTAAAGGATTGTGTTATGCTTTGGATATCCCTTTAATTGCCATCAATTCATTGAAAGCACTGGCAGCTGAAAAAAGAGGTCAAGAGACGCTAATCTGCCCAATGTTTGATGCCCGTAGAATGGAGGTTTATTCTGCCATTTATGATGCAGATATGAACGAGCTTGAAGGAACAAGAGCGGTTGTTATTGACGATTTGTCTTACCAGAACTTTCTAACGGATCACCCCGTATGTTTTATTGGTCCTGGCGCAGAAAAATGTCAAGAAACGTTGCAACATACAAATGCTACGTTTGATCTTTCTATTCAAGTCTCTGCAAAAGGAATGATTGCTTTTGCACATGAAAAATTTCTGCAAAATGATTTTGTTGACTTGGCTTATTTTGAACCTTTCTATTTGAAAGATTTTATTGCAGGAACTCCAAAGAAAATCTTTTAAGCAAGCGTTATTTAATCACTGTTAAACGGTGACTTTCTCTTTTTCCGTTACGGATTATATTTAGAATGTATACGCCTGAAGGATAGCTCGATACAGTTAAGGTTAGTTGGTGCTCATCAAACTCCATATTTACAGGCATTTGTTTGCCCAAAGGATCAAATATTTGAATCGAATTTAAGCTTATATTATCTCCAATCACATGAATGAACTGATTGGATGGATTTGGAAATATCACTGTTTTATCTGTTTGATATAGGATAGAAACAGTTTCGCTATAAGAATAGCTTCCATCAAAATCTGTCTGTTTAAGTCGGTAATAATTAACTCCAATATGAGGATTGTAATCAAAGGTGTGATAGTTGATTTCACTGGTGCTGTTTCCTGCACCCTTTGTGTAAGAGATGCTACTCCAATTCTCTCCGTCAATAGAGTGTTCGACATTAAAATAATCATTATTACGTTCAGAAGCCGTGATCCATTTTAACAGAACCTCATCATGAATGAGTTCTCCTGAAAAGTTCAAAAGCTCTATTGGTAATGGTTCTCCAAAGTCCGTATGAATTCCTGAGTTATCTGTTCCAGTCCCAGGTTCGGCTTGTGAAGTACAAGGGTCTGAATTATTATTGCATCCTCCATCTCCATTCAATGTTTCACTGGTAATGTTGGTTGTAGGAATAGTTGAAGAAAAGAAGATGTAGCCTTGACCACCGCCAGCGCCACCACCATGTGTTGCACCACTATTTACACTTCCTCCATCTCCTCCATTGGAAGAGATTGTTAAAGGGCATGCTGCAGAGATTGACCAAATATCAACATTTAGCACGATTGATCCTCCAGCACCACCCGCACCCGCGCCATCATTTCCAGATGTACCAACAACAGAGTTTGCGTTTGCAGAAATACTTACACCTGCACCACAAGTTCCAGTTGTCACTTCAGTTGCCTTGATTAGTACGATTCCTCCTGCATTTGTGCCTGGTGTTGCAAAACCATTGTTTCCTTCACCAGAGCCTCCGCCACCTCCCATAAATACACGAGATCCAGAAATGACTCCGCTTAAAATAAGTCCACCAATTCCGCCTGCAGTAGGAGTACATGTTGGCCAACCAGGTCCACCAGTTCCTCCTCCTGTATAGTTTCCGCCGCCACCGCCGCCAGCATTATGACTATTTCCACCACCGCCGCCAGATAAAATTCTTCCTCTTCCTGCTGCGTAGGTAGCGTCTGTACTTTTATAAATACCTTCTCCTTTATCAGCATGGTTAGCTGTTGTTGCAACTCTGAAATTACTCCCGCCAGTGCATCCGGTAGAACCACCTCCATTAACTGCTGCACCTCTAAATCCGTCACCATCTGCATCTAAATTATGAGCTAAGGTTAAGGTTCCGTCAACTGAAAAAGAAAGTACTCCACCAATATTTCCGTCCCAAGGAAGTGAACTCATGTCTGCTGTTGTAGTATAGTCAGGACTTCCGTATTCTCTAAAAGTTATTATTTGCACACTGCAGTTGGGACATGTGTTGTACGAATTAGTTGGTACGCTTTTTAACGTTATTGTAGCTGGTAGTCCCAGGCTTTCTGTATGGCTATCAATTTGTCTAATTTCATATAAACCTGCGGAAGCGATTGACCCAAGATCTCCGAAACTTGCTGAGTTTGCTGTTGTGCCAATTACATCATCCTGCATTTGCATTAAAACAACCCACTCGTCATCTTCAAAAGTGTGGGCCGCTTCATTAACATTGCTTAATGTAAGTGTAGCACCAGACAAAGAAGTGACTTTGGCGTAGCCATTTATTACTTGGCAATTAACGTAATTAGTCGTTAATATCATTCCGAAGAATAATAGAAAAGGTAGGATTAAACGCATGTAGAGTTATTTTCGTGGTGATCAAAGTTAATAACTTGAAAATTAGCTGTACTAACGATTCGACGAAATGTTGTGAAAAAATCGACAAATGAACTGTTGGATCGAATAAACCGTAGTAGGAATAGGTCGTAAGACTCTTATTTTACTAATGAACTACCAGTCATTTCAGTAGGTTGTTCAATGCCCATTAAATCCAAAATAGTAGGAGCAACATCTCTTAATGTTCCGTCCTTAACAGTTTTTACATCTCCATCAATTACAATGACAGGCACTGGATTCATTGAATGCGCGGTGTTTGGTGTGCCGTCAGGATTAATGGCATAATCAGAATTACCATGGTCGGCAATAATGATAAATGAATAACCATTTTCAGTACCTGTTTTTACAACTTCTTTAACACAGCTATCAACAGTTTGGGCGGCTTCTAAAATTGCAGAATAAACTCCTGTATGACCAACCATGTCTGTATTGGCAAAGTTGAGGCAAATAAAATCGGGAGCATTTTTAATGATATCATTGCAAATAGCGTCTCTTATTTCTGGTGCACTCATTTCTGGTTGTAAATCATAAGTTGCAACTCCTGGCGAAGGTATCATAATGCGTGATTCTCCTTCAAATTCGTTTTCTCTTCCGCCAGAAAAGAAAAAGCTAACATGTGGATACTTTTCAGTTTCAGCAATTCTAACTTGCGTGCGACCAGCATTAGCAACTACTTCTCCCAATGTCTTTTCTAAATTGTCTTTTTCAAAAACTACATTCACATTTTTGAATGACTTGTCATAATTGGTCATGGTGCAATAATGCAAATCTAAGAAGTGCATATTTTGCTCATGAAAGTTTTTCTGCGTTAAAGCCGTGCTTATTTCACGGCAACGATCTGTTCTAAAATTAAAACAAATAACAACATCACCGTCCTTTATAGTAGCAACGGGCTGTTTGTTTTCTACAATTACTTTTGGCGTAATAAATTCATCTGTCACGTTATTGTCATAGGATTGCTGAATGGCTTCCGCGGCGTTATTCATTGCTTCGCCTTCTCCATTGACCAAGCAGTCATAAGCTAATTTTATGCGTTCCCATCTATTGTCACGATCCATGGCGTAGTAGCGTCCTGTAATGGATGCTATTTTTCCTGCAGAACTTTGCAAATGATTTTCTAAGTTGGCTAATTGACCCAATCCACTTGTTGGATTACAGTCACGCCCGTCTGTAAATGCATGAATAAAAACGTTTGTTAAATCATGGTCTTTTGCCATGTCGCATAAGGCATAAAGATGTTCTTGAGAAGAGTGAACGCCACCAGTTGAGACAAGTCCGATAAAGTGCACGGCTTTGTTCGCCGTTTTCGCATGTTCAAAAGCAGTTTTAAGAACTTCATTTTTTTGAAACTCTCCATCTGCAATGGCTTTATTGATTCTGGTTAACTCTTGATAGACAATTCGGCCTGCGCCAATGTTTAAATGACCAACTTCTGAGTTGCCCATTTGTCCTGCAGGTAAACCTACATATTCGCCGTGTGTTAATAGTTCGGCATTTGGATGAGATTTTTCAAGACTATCCACATATGGAGTGTTTGCGTTAAAAATTCCGTCAGACGCTGATTTGTCACCGTGTCCCCAACCATCAAGAATTAACAATCCTACCTTTTTTTTCATTTCTTTAAGTCTATATTAACGATCAAACCTTTTGGCTTGTTGGCCTTGAGTTCAAGTCTGCCGTTATGTTGTTTAACTATAAATTTTGTAATGTATAAGCCTAATCCAGTTCCTTTGGATTTTCTTGTCATTTCGTTTTCTTCTCTGTAAAATTTTGAAAGTACGGCTTCTCTCTTGTCTTTTGGAATACCAATACCTTCATCTTTTATTTGAATTCGAACACCATCAGTAATGTTTGTTAACTCAATATAAATAGTACTGTTGGCAGGACTATATTTCGAGGCATTTTCCAATAAGTTGACAAGGATACTTTCAAAACCAAGCGAATCAACAGCAAAGGTTGCTGACTCTAAATTCAACTCAATAGAATGAGATTTAAGAATTGAGTTTTTCAATAATTCAACTCGTTTTTCAATAAAGTCTTTTAAATCTTGTTCTTGCTTGTTTAAAAAGTAGTTTTCATTTTCAATACTCCTGGTTAAGAGAATATTGTTTACTAAACCGTCCAGCCTATTAATGTCGGTTAGGCAACGTTTGTAAATTTCAATTTTTTTATCTTCTGGAAGTTCTCTTTTTTGAAGTGTTTGCAAAAATAGTTTGACAGATGCAATTGGTGTTTTGAGCTCATGTGTAACTGACAAAACAAAATTTTCTTGTTGTAATGTTAGCGCACGTTCGCGTTTAAATGCTCTAAGGATGATAATGACACCAATTATTAGAATGATAAAGAAAACGGAACCTTCTCCCAACAGCATCCACGTTTTTTTGCTGAGTGTATCCTTGTCTGAATAAATTTTGTCGTAAAGAGAGAAAATAAGGTAGAGCCACCAACTGAATTGTAGGGTCACGTAAATTACCAACAAATAAATTAAAAATATTGGATTTTTTAAGCGTCTCCTAAACATGTAACAAAGGTGAGATTATTTTAGATAAAATAAAAACACCGCCCAACAAAAGTTCAACGGTGTTTCAAATATTTTTTAATTAAAGAGGTTTAATGCCTAATGATAAGTTTCTCTGTGTTTTGCACCGACTCATTAGTTAACTGAATGAAATAAGTACCTGGTGCCAAGTGATTGGTTTTAATTTTAGTACCATTATTTACCGTTTGTTCTGTGTAGACAATATGTCCAAGCAAATTATAAATTTTGATTTGCGTAGGTAATTCCAAATCCATAATATAGATCAATTCATCTGCAGGATTAGGGTAAATAGTATAGGCCGTTTTTTCGGTAGGATCAATTCCAACATCATCTGCCTCATAAACAATCAATACAGAGTCAATGTTGCAAGGTCCATAAGCAGTTAGCCATACGTCATAAGTGCCTAATTCTGTATAAAGATGTCCAGGTGAGTCTCCTGTTGACCCAAAACCATCACCAAAGTCCCAATAAACAGAATCAGCATTAATTGATTCATTCGTAAATTCCGCCATATAACCAAACCCAAATCCGTTACCTGCTGCGATTGTCGAATCTAAAACCAAAATTGTTTGAGTACGCTCAACGGCGCACGTAAAATCAAAATAATCATGTCTTCTAATAGAGTCAATCAGTGTAATTGTGTAAGTTCCTGATTCCATATAAGTGTGACAAGGAGCAGTTGTTTCTGTGTTTTGTAAACCATCTCCCCAAAACCAAGTTACTTTCACATCTGGATCATCATAAAATCGATTATAATGAGGGTCAGAAAAATTAGCAACTTGTGTGTAATCGGTGCAAACCGCACTCACGATATTCGGACAAATCGAGTCATTATCCATCACAAAGTCATCATGTAATTTATAACGCACCAAAGGATTCATTAAATAATCCAAATCATAAGCAGGACCAAAGGTTTCTAATGTTTGATACCATCCTGTAAAACTAGGCGCAAAAGGATTGTCATAATAAGCAAATGAAACTCCTTCACTATCCCCATCTCCTGAAGGATCGTTCGTAATGATTTTTAATGAATCGTCAGTATCTGCATATAATGCAATCATATAATCTTCTGATACAACAACCGGAGTATCAAAATAACTGTCAACTTCTAGGTCAACTAATAATGGTGTAAACGCAGTGTGTTTTACCCAAACACTATCTCTAGCAAGTTCTACACCAGCTGAATCTAGCGCCTCATCCCAATCGTATAATATGGTGATTACCATTAATGAGTCCACCAAAGGGTTGTTTTGAAAACTGTAAAATTGAATTCCGCTTACTTCAATAGGTTGATTGGCGTGAAATCGTTGCGCTCTTCCTGTATATGGTGTGAAATCTGAGATGTTTCCAGTTCGTAATTCTTCGAAATAAACATCTGTGGATTTTACTAGACCTACATAATTGTTGAAATATGCGCCACAGGTATCTACAGCAACCTTTGTAATTGGTTGAGTCCAATCAGGCTGTGTGCCAGTTGCATGACTTTGTGGTGCGCCGGGAAACTCTATTTGGGTATAAGCTGCCGATCCGATCAATAATAACATTAATAAGTATAAATTTCGCATACGGTATTTTTTATTAAACACGGTTAATTGTGACCCATGGTTGGTTATTTGATAATGGTCACGTTTCCTTCTTTTCTTACAGGTTCTCCTAAGATAGTTTTTCCTGTTAAAATATAGACGAAGGTTTGTGGCGGAAGAATTTTGTCATTAAATGTTCCGTCCCAATAGTCTTTTTGTTCATCAGATTGGAATATTTTTTTACCCCAACGATCGTATATTTCAATATTAAATTCGAATAATCTAGGTCCATGAATAACAACATAGTCATTTGCTCCATCACCATTTGGTGAAAATACATTAGGAACAAATATTTCCATAATACCATTAATATCTACAAAAATAGTATCTGTATTGGTGCATCCATTATCATCTGTTACTGATACAACATATGCCGTTGCACGATCTGGTACAGCATTAACTTGCGAACAGTTGGTTGTAATACATTCATAAATTGCAGGACTCCATGTGTAAATGTCAGCATCTTCGGAAGAAGCCCACATATTAACTTCTCCGCCAATCCCTACAACCGTGTCATTACTTGTAGTAATTGTTGGTAGATCATTTACAGTTAATAATAGATTATCAGTTGAAGAGCCACAAGATGGGTTGGTGGCTGTTGCAATATAGCTAGTTGTTACTTCTGGTTTTAGCCAAACAGTTTCGCCTATTTGTCCATCACTCCAAGTAATGTCATAACCGTTATTGGTTGCAGTAACTAAAATAGAATCGCCGTAACAAATGGATAAGTTTTCAGGAATATCAATTGTAGGAAATGCGTCCACCATAATTTCTATTTCTGTGGCTTCGCTCACGCATCCACCTAATACTTCGTAGATAAAAATAGAGGTTGTTCCAACAACCAAAGTAGGGGCGTATGTTGTTCCCGTTCCTAATAATGTTCCGGCGTCATCTCTCCATTCAATGGTTCCTCCAGATGCTATAACAGCAGTTAGTGGGGTTGGTATGTCACCTTCGCAATATTCAGTATCACCAACTACTGCTGGTGCGTCAGGTGTTGGATTAACCGTAACGATTATTTCTGTAGCAGGGCTTTCGCATCCGTCTGCAGTTTCTGTTATGTATAAAGTAATGCCCGGTTCAACTATTGGTGGCGTAAAGGATAAATCTGTTCCTAAAACAGCTCCGCCTGGTGGTGGTGAGTCATACCAGGTAATGTCTCCGCCTAAAGAAGGTTCGCCAAATAAATCGGTTGGATCATCTCCTTCGCAAAATTCTGTTTCGCCAGTGTACGTAGGAGCAGGTGGAATAGCAAAAACTGTTATGGTAACTTCGTCGCCAGGTCCTTCGCATCCCAAAACACCTTCCGTTTCTGCTGCATAATAAGTTGTTGCGCCTATTGTTCCGCCGGGTGTAAAAGTTAAGCCCGTTCCAATTTCTGGCGGAATTAATCCTGGATTGTCATACCAATTAATAGTTCCACCATCTGTAGAAACAACAGTTAAATCGACAATTGGATCACCGTCGCAATATTCTGCACTAGCTTCAATATCCACCGAAAAAGGAACAATAACAGTAACTGTTCCAGTACCAGAAAAAGTTCCCTCGCAACCGTCTCCTGTTACAAAGGTAATTGTATAGTCGCCGTCTTCACTCACTTCTAAAAGATATGGACTTGCGGGAATATCAGTAATTGTTGGTAATGGTCCGCTTGGTCCTGTAATATCTAAATCATATGGACCAGGACCTGTGAAAGTAACTTCTAGTTCTCCTACATCTCCGTCACAAATGGTAATGTCTCCCGAAATTTCAGCATCAACTGGTGGATGTACAGTAACTTCAATTGAATCAATAATTGTACAACCTGTTTCTGTATCTGTAATTTCAACATAGAACCATGTGTCTACAATAATAGTGGCAGTTGGGTCAGAGTCAGTTTCATCAGAAAGTAAAGCTGCATTATCCCATAAATAATCATATTCGGGTGGTTCTAGTCCACAGTCCACAGTATGAAGTTCAGTAGCACCATCAACCCAAGTTCCTCCTGTTGCTCCATCTACTGATAATAGTTCAGTTAAATCATCTGTTAAAAAGAAGTAAGAACATTCGGCTGGGCTGTCTTCACCATGAATGATAAATTCAAGTTCAGTTCCTTGTTCAAAGCAAATGTCAATAGTGTCGCTTGTGCCTGAACCTGGATCAAATGAGGTAGGAGTATAGAATCCAAAGCTAACTCCGTCTGCAATGATTTCTACTTCGTTAGCTGTTCCACTTCCCCAATAATCTCCCCATAGGTCATTCAGTACTAGTTTAAAACAACACTCAGTTTCTACAAAAGGGTTTCCTTCTGCATGAATAATAGTGGATTCGCCAATACATATGGTAGCATCATCTACACTTGTTTCAGTTTCAAAACCAACAGGAATTTCTACAGTAATTGAGTTTTCACATCCTTCACTGTCCGTAATTGTTAATTCAACAGGGAAAGAACCGGCATCTGTAAAAGTAAAGCTAGGATCTTCAGCAGTTGATGTACCTAATCCGTCAAAATCCCAATCCCAATCTGTAATTGTATAAAAGGCACAAGATTCATCTGTAAAATCAATCTCTTCTCCTGGGCAATTGGTTGGTGAATAGGTGAAATCAGGAATTAACGCCGTGCAAACTGTTTGAACGTTTGAGAAAACACCAGTACTTCCTGTCCATCCCCACAACACATTGGCATTTCCATCAAATTGATCGTCAATCATGTCGCCAATATAGGTCATGGTTGTAATGTTGTCTATTTTAACTTGAATGGTTTGGTTGGCTCCTGGTGTCCATAAAATTTCTACAACATGATCCTCACAATCTTCAACATTTGGAAAACCTGGTTTAATAGGATGAGGAGTCGCATCTTCCCCAGCATTTAGTCCTGATGGATCGCCTAATAAGTTATTAGGGTTGTCTGCTTCGTGATCAATGTCGCCATTGTCTTGCAGTGAAATATGATCACTTGGTACATCCCAATTGTCAATTTCTCCAGACGCTTCATTGTCTCTGGTGTCAAACTCAATGCTTAAACTATTTCCAGTGATATCTTCGTAACCAATTCCATAACCATCATTACCAACATCCCATGTGGCTGTTTGCATAACAAAAGCCAAACCTTCTCCTCCTGTGGTTTCGCAACCAAAATTGACAGAAAATTTAAAATGGAAAGCAGTGTTTAGATTTATTGCGGTTGTTTTATAAAACGAACCCAATTCTGATGCGACATCATCTGTTACTTCAAAGCAATTACAAGTCGTGTTTGTTGCATCACCAGTTGTTGTGAATTGGCCATAACCATTAGAGGTTAAGAGCAAAAACGAGAGTAGATAAAAAAGTTTTTTTAGCATAAGCCATTCATTGCACCAACAGGGTTGATACATTCTATACATTATAATACGTGTTAAATATAAATAAAGTTGTCTTTTATTGTTACAATTGCACTGTAAAAACCAGTGAAATGAAGATTATACATAATAATAGATGCTCAAAAAGCAGATGCGCTTTAGAAATTCTTGAAAATAAAGGGGTAGATTTTGAAATCGTTAAATATTTAGAAAATCCACTTTCTGCTGTAGAAATTAAGGATTTATTAAAGAAGTTAAACTTACCTGCTGAGGCAATTATTCGTAAAGGCGAGGCTGATTATAAAGCCAATTATAAAGGGAAGACTATGACGGAGGAAGATTGGATTGATGCTATGGTAAAGTTTCCAAAATTAATTGAGCGTCCTATCGTTGTTAAAGGTGATAAAGCCGTGGTAGGAAGACCGCCTGAGAACATTGAGCAGTTATTAGGTTAATAATTACTTGCTTCTGGAGTTACTGCTATTCTGCTGCTTCGGGTTTAAGTGTGAATGATGTTGTTAAACCAACGGAAAAATCTCTAGGTAATTGATGCACGCCAAATATTGCTCTTGAGTGTGTGCCTTTTTCTCCGAGTACATTTACAAATAAGTCAGATGCGCCATTTACAACTTTTGGTGATTCGTCCCAATTTTCCGCGGCTTGATAGTAGGCGTCAATATGGTTGAGTCCTATAACGCGATTAAAGCCAATCTTTTTTTCAACTTGCGCTAATACATTCAATGCGCAAAGTTCCATTGCTTTGTATCCATCTGCTGTAGTTAACTCGTTTCCTAACCTGCCTTGGTATTGGAATTCGCCATTAACAATCGGGAATTGAATAGCGATATAAGCAATGTTATTGCGAATGTTTACTGATACGTAATTCCCTCCTGGTTCTGATATCTGCGGAAGTTCAAGCCCAAGTTCTTTTAGTTTCTCTGTAGGATTCATTGTTGTGTTTATTGTTGGTGCGATTGATTATAGATAACGGGCATTTTACCTTTCCATTGCCCCCAGGTGTTGTCATCTGTTATCAGTTTTGCCATAAAATGTCCCACGTTAACTCGGCTTGTTTTTCCAGCGTTAAAAATGGCACTTCTTGTGGGGGATGGATGTGCGTCATATTCCGAAACCTTGTCTTCATCAATGAGGCTGTCGGGTCGCACAGCAGCCCAAGTAATATGCGGATCTTTTTGACCAATTGAGACTCTTAAATAATCCGCGGCTTGTTCATTGTCCGAGTGCGGTGGTAATAAAAACCGGATCAATCCAACCATTAGTTTCTCCCAAAACGAAATAGGTTCGTCTAAATCTCTGTTGCGGTTACCAGCGGTATTCATTAATACGAATTTTACTGGCGTTTTAGGTTCATTGTGTTTAATTGCTTTGCAAATATGAATAACAGAATCTTTAACGAGTTTGCGCGGTTGGCCATAAATTCCTTTGAGGCTTAAATTATGGCCTAAACAAGAGGCAACAGCATCACAATCTTCAATATAGCTTGTCATTTTATCAGGTGAAATGTCTAAAACACTGGCTTCAATAATTGTAAGCCTTTCATTGTTTAACCATGATTCGGGAAGCTTAGCTGTCGACCGAACAATTACTTTAACATGTTGATCCATGCTTAATAATTGTTCAACTAATTGTTTTCCTGTGGCGCCACTGGCACCTACGACTAATGTTGTCATGAATCTCCTTTTTCAAAAACAAAATTACGTACAACATCCGATAATTGCTCTTTTCTACAAATCTTAAAGTTCATATGGCTGTTATTAACACATAACGATTCAATTTTATTTAAAAACGCGACTCTAAATTCAATTGGGCTTTTGGTATAGTAGTGCTCTTCAGTTTTGTCTCCAACCTTTTCGGTAAAACCGATTAAACCGGTGTCCAAATCAATTATTGCTTGAACATCTCTATTTTCTATGTCTAAATTAATTCCAGCTTGAAATATCATACGATTGTTTTATCATTTCTTAAAACGGTTCTAACTTTCGGTCCTTTTTTATCTACAAAATGAATTGACCAATCAGAGTAAGGATCCTCATCAAGATAAGGCAATACAATTAATACATCAAGATTTGATCCTGTAACTGGTAATTCAATGATCTCGAAATTGTATTTGTTTTTAGGAGATCCCCAATTATTGTTTTTATAAAAATTGATTATGACTTGATTTGATAGTTTCAGGATGGACTTATGATTTTCAAGAAAGTAGTTAATCTTAAATTCTATTTCGCTCCAATTGATGTTTTCATGTTTTTGAAATGAAAATTCAAAATCTACTTTTCCAATAGACAGTTTCCCGTAAATTTCACCATCATCATCTTCCTTAAAAAGGACCTCATTATTTTTATACGTTATAATCTTCATTTATTAGTTAGTCGAATATAACGTTAATTCCTGATTATAATAATGAAGTGTTTGAGGAAAAGGTCTTTAATCGCAATGTTTGGGAAGAGGCAATTAATACAAGTTTAAATAGTTAACTGTAGCAACATTAATTGTAGTCCAAACATGTTTCAACAGCAAAGATTTTCGCAAATTATTATATCAATTCTTTTCTTGTTTATTACAACCTTTAGTTTTGCACAAACAGGAACCTATGAAGTTGTAAACGAACCTCCAGAGGTCTTTATCGCGAAGAATGCAGACGGAACGTTCGATATTCCACCTTTAATTGTGGGTAGGGCTACAATAAAACTAAAACGCTCAGGCAAAGGAATAATTATACAGGACGATTATTTGGGAAACAAGATGGTATTAACCGGAACTTGGAACTTAGACGGTGACAAAATATTACTGAGCATTGAAACGGAAGCAGAAGCAGGTGTGATTGAGTATAAGTTGGAGGCGTACGAGAGCGGTGTTTATTTGAAGGAAGTTAAGATAGGCAGTTATTTAGCCGTATTTGACTTGAACCATTCTGAATTTATGTTCTTTCGCTAATATTCTTCTTACCGCAGGTCAAAGACTGAGGTGAGTAATTACTCCATAGAGTGTGAGTTCACTTTTGTTGTGTTTCTAATTATTTTTTCCATTCTTTAATAATGTCGTCAAATTTCACTTCTTTCCATTTTTCTTTCCAAACTTCAATGTATTTAATATCAGATGATTTTGGAGAAGATGAGCATTCATTCAAGTGAACTAATGATGGGATAGTAATAGATTCCCCAACTAGTAAAGCATCACCAGCTTTTAGTGAAGGCAACATTTCTGTCATATTTCCCATGGTATCAGGTAATAACTTTTTCACATAATTTTGGTCATCAGGGTTTGTCAATCTCATTGCTATAAATGTATTGCATTGAGAAAATATTGTTTCAGATACTTCTGAAGGTCTTTGGCTAACAATTCCAAGAGTTACACCATATTTACGACCTTCTTTTGCAATTCTTTCAATAGCAGTCTTAGAAGACCTATATTTTACTAAGTCACTTTTTGGAACATATTTATGTGCTTCTTCATAAAGTAGTAGAATTGGTGTTTCGCAATCAATATCTTCATTTAACTTTTTTTTATAATAAAAACCAAATTCAAATAGCATTCTTGAAATTAAAGAAACAGTGATGCTAAGTGCTTCAAAAGGAATTCCACCTAAATCAATGATAGTTACATTTGAGTTTTTATTTGTATCATCAGAATAGCCAATAAATTGTTTAATAGTGTTTTCAAATGTGATATTTTTTGCCTTTTCATTAAGTAAAAAATCTAATCTTTTATCATTTAACTTTATTTCTAATCGATTAATAAAGTTAATAAATTTAGAATTTAATGTTCCTGTAGCGCTTCCCTTTTCTTTAATTTTTAGTCCTTTTTCAAATAAGCGACTTGATGTTTTTTCAGAGAATGTGAATTCTTCACCAGTTGAATCTACCCAAATAATTGTTGTATCTTTTTGTTTCTGTTCAGTATTTCTATATTTTAAATATTGAAGCACTTCATTAATATCGAAAAATAACGGAGAATCAAAATGTATCTTTGATTTTGTTAGAGCATCATCTTTTGAATGTTTTTTCTTATTTGAAGTTACGGCTTCTTGAAAAACACTTCTTTGATTATGGTCATTTGCATCTGTGTCAATAAAAAGTTCTGTTAATTCGTCACTATTTAATAACCAATATGGTAATGTGAGATTATCTATATCAATATAGTTTGAATTAGGAAATGCTTTTTTATATTCTCCGTGAACATCAAATATGACAATATGAGAATTGTTCAATCCATCATATCCTGCGTTTTTAGTACTAACTGCTTCTTGTAATACTTTTGCAACTGTATGAGATTTACCAGAGCCAGTTGAGCCGACAATAGCAAAATGTTTATTGAAAAATTTATTACCATTTACGGGAACTTCAATCTCTTTATTTGTAAGGAGTGTAGCAAATGAGAATTTTTCATTTTCAGTTACATCAGATTGGTATATTTTTTTAATATCATCAGCACTTGCAGGTCTTACTTTAGTTGGTGGTATTGTTAATGAATCACCACCTCTTTGAAATTTATCATTTACTAATGTACCAAGAGGGTTAGCTTCTATAATATATTTTTTATTTTTAAGGATCCTTTCTTCACCGCTTTCATCTATTACTTTATCTTCTTTATACTCGATAGAGTAACTTTCGATTATAACTATTAGTTTATGGTTATCATCATCTGAAACTTCTAAGTATGAGCCAACTCTTAACTTTTCTAATTGGCTATCTATTGTAGAGAATTTACTTAAATCATCTACTGAAATCTTGACTCTATTTGGGTATACAGCAATTACTTCTGCATTCGGCTCAGTTGCTTCATTTTGGTTTGCCATATTATATGATCTTTAATATTTCATTTGAGTTTTGAATCTCAATGTTAGTTTCTTTAATATCTTGGTTGATTACTAGTGGTTTACTTTTAAAAAATTGATAAACTTCTTTCAGTGTGTTGAAATTAAAATCGATTACTTGATTTAACTCAGTTTCACTGTTTATTAGTTTTATTGAAATTCGATTTTCTTTAGATGATTTTGATGTAATTGAAATCAAGTTAAATTTACTGTTTAGAAAATCATAACCGTCTTTGAAGATTAGTTTGGCTTCTACCAACTGTTCTTTAATCTCTATAGTTTTTTGTGAATTGATATTGCGCAAGTAGAAAAATGGCGCTTCACCTTTAATATCTCTTGTTAATTGTTTAAAGTGCTTTTCACTTATCGTTTTTAAAAGCAAAACTATTTCTGATTTACTTTCTGAACCGTTAAGTTCAATAATGAAGATTTTTATTGTTTTGTCTACATTGTTAGATGTAAAGAAATCTTTTTTCATTTTTTTGAAATAAGAATTTTCTCCTTTGAAAAATCTAAAACTATTATTGAAGATTACTTTTCTATCATTTTTGAAAAGCTCGATTAAATCATTTTTAGTACAAGTCCTGTTTGAAATTTGATTAGGTGGATTATCTACAACTAAATTCCTTAAAAAGTTTGATGCTCTACTATGAAATATAATAGATTCATCTTCATTATAATTAAGTTTCTGTATTTCACGGATAGTTTGTTCTAATTGTATATCAAATTGAGGTGCAAAGTTTAATTTAAATGATTTTACAAAATTAGTTTTTTGTTGTTGAGTATAATTTGACCTAGAAGAACCTAAAATGGAATCTATAGAAGTAGACTCTGTGTAACTATTAAAATCATTGAAGTAGCAATAAAGAATATATTGTTTTGAATTGTTTTTAATATACTCATCTATTAGCTGTATGACAGGTTTTTTTATTGTAGAAGGTGTAAATTTAGTTGCTTCTTTATATTTTACTTGCATTACAAAATCGGAAGAATCTATATCTTGATTCTGTTCTATATTAATGGCCTTATTTACATCCGTTTCTTTAAGTATTTCCAGTATATTTTTGTCAATTTGGTACTCAAACCCCTTTATGGCATAATATCCTCCGTCCATTTTATTGTATTAGTTCTTATTGATTGCTCCATAACTTAAAATAATTAACAACAGGTGTTTCCAAAAATTGACAACCAGTTAATAAAGCTTTTGTTGTAAACAACAATATTAATCTGAACTGATTTACAAAACAAAGAGAAGTGCCCTACAACCAATATAACTGTCCCAAAGTGCCATCTTTGCTCCCCAATTTTTAAAGAAGAAATACTGATTTCTAATAAAAGTTAATTCTTGACGAAAACCATCCCAACAAACTAGAGCACTCTTATTCAAGAGAAACAACTGGAGCTTACTTTTTCTTAGGATATGCAATATGAAAGCTAAACGCATATTTGTCCGGTTCGTAAGCATTTGCTTCGATCACTCTATTTTTTAAGACTTCAATCTCTTTTGCTGCGCCGATTATTTTGAATTCTAGTCTATTCTCATTATAGCTTATTAAGCTAATTTTCATAGAGGATATATTGGCTTCGAATTCTACCAATCCTTTAAAGTCATAGTTGAAGTTTAGTAAATCAGAAATGTTGGTTTTATTCTGCAGTATTTTCTCATCAATAAAACCAGATGAAGGATGCAATGTGTCACCAAGTATGAGGTCTTTTAGTTCCAGGTTTGAATCAAAAAGAATAAGCACCTCTTTTAAATTGCAGGAAGTTATGTAAATACTACTTTTCATTATAATATTGCAATTCTTGTTTATATCACACTAGTGCGGAGAATAAAAAGATTATTTAATCCACTTTTTTATCTCGGTGATGATAGTTTCTATGTTTTCGTTAACATCCTTTCCAGTATACCTCAAAACTTGAAACCCAAGTTCTTGTAATTTTCTATCAATTCTTTTGTCTCGTTGAGCTTGTTCTTCTGTTCTTTCGTGATAGGTGTGACCATCTGTGTATACACATAATTGCACATTTCCTTTTTCTATATAAAAGTCGGCAACCGTAAGAACTTCTTTAAAATTATTTTTAGGATTATGGTATGATTTGCCATATGTTGAAATGTTTTTACCTTGCCAATTCAATCCATATTGGGTTTGAAACCGAACATACTCTTTATTTAATGCTAGAAAGAGTTTTCTCTCGAGCGGACTTTGCAATTCGAAAATACAAGTTAAACAATTGCGGGTTAATTTATAGCTGCAGTTGCTGCAAAGATCGTCTGTAGCGTAATGTTCATCTAACACAACTGCATCTTCTTTTGAAATGTTTAATTTTTCAAACGTAGTTGTGTTATCGATTAGTTCAGAAATACTATCTCTTAACTTTGTTAATTCAGTTAATCCGCAACGTATAGTTTTTTTCCAATGCTGTCCTTTTTCGCTTATTGAAATAAGGTATTCTGTAGTTTCAGGTTGAGGATTGGAGTCTAATGAAATTCGTTTAGAAGTGCTTTTAATCTTCTCTATTTCTATTGGAATTTTAGCCATATTTAAAGTGGGTTAATGTTTATATAAAAAAAAGGGTGTCCTTTTGGTTTTATAAAAATAACTATTCTTCATCCTCATAAACCAAGATTGGCGAAAGATCATTGTTCTTGCAAAAGTCAATAAGTTGAAAGACATATACGGTATAGGACTCTTTGTCCGCTGAAATCTTAAGTTTAGTTGTTTTGGTTGTGTCAATTCTATCTAGAAGCTCTGTTTGAAGTTCGTCAAATTCATACGTTTGATTTTCTAACACATATTCATTATCTGCAGTAATGGTTATTGGAAGTATTACTGCATTAGATTGATGTTGGTCAACTAATGGAGGAAGATCTATTGATACGGGTTGGCTTATAATGTCGTTTAAACTTTTTTGCTCCGCTTCAGGGACGTCATTTGCGCAAGAAGTAAAAAATATCACCCCAATTATCAAAACTGTTCTTTGTATACCAATCATTAGCTATAAATTTAATACTTAAAAGTAAAATAGACTAGCCTTTCTCTATTACAACTCTCTTATGGAGTTCGATCGGTTATCGGCGTTCGTCGGAGAATTGATTTTATCAAAACCGATTGCTAGAAAGATCGGGAAGCTCGCGTTGCGAAGCAGTGAGATCACCCGACCGCACTTGCAATAGGGGAAGTGAAAATTGATTTGAGAATGCGCCTCTCGGCTCAAGCCCTGCTAGGAGAACTTTTTGGTTCTTTTTGTTCGAGCAAAAAGAATAATTCATTCAAACAAAACTAATTGTTACAGACTAAAGTTCATAGCTGCTCCCTTCTTTCGAGTTAGATCCGTATTACACTCAAATTACAACCCACAAAAAAAGGGAACCAATGGTTCCCTCAAATATTATTATAGACTTATAATTAGTCTGAATTTACTCGTCTTCGTCTAATAATCTTTTTGGACGCAACATGTGAACAGCTCCTATGGTTAACCACATTGGAACAGCAACTCCTAAGACAAATGCTAGAAGCCAAAAAGCCATTAAACCAACTAAAAGAAATACAGCGAAACCTAATGCGTACATGATTATAAGTATTATTTTTGTGTCAAAATTATGCCGTAAAGTTAATATTAATTCTTTAAAAAAGAAATAAAAATGAACTACAGAATAGAAAAAGATACGATTGGTGAAGTTAAAGTCCCTGCTGACAAATATTGGGGTGCTCAAACAGAGCGATCTAGAAACAATTTTAAGATTGGACCTTCAGGGTCAATGCCGCTAGAAATTGTAAAGGGATTTGCGTATCTGAAAAAGGCGGCTGCCTACACAAACTGTGAATTAGGTGTTTTGCCTGCAGAAAAAAGAGATTTAATTGGACAAGTATGTGATGAAATTTTGGCTGGAAAGTTAGATGACCAATTTCCATTGGTGATTTGGCAAACAGGTTCAGGAACACAGTCTAATATGAACGTGAATGAGGTGATTGCTCACCGCGCGCACGAATTAGCCGGAAATACTATTGGCGAAGGTGAAAAAACTTTAATGCCAAATGATGATGTGAATAAATCACAGTCGTCTAACGATACTTTTCCAACTGGAATGCACATTGCGTGTTACAAAATGATCATGGAAAAAACCATTCCAGGAGTTGAAAACTTATTGGCAACATTTAGAAAGAAATCTGCTGATTTTGCTGAGGTTGTAAAAATTGGTCGTACGCACCTAATGGATGCTACTCCTTTAACTTTAGGACAAGAGTTTTCTGGATATGCTTCTCAATTAGATCATGGATTAAGAGCATTGAAAAACACCTTGGCGCATTTGTCTGAATTAGCATTAGGTGGAACAGCAGTTGGAACTGGTTTGAATACACCTAAGGGTTATGACGTGTTAGTAGCAAAATACATTGCTGAATTCACTGGATTACCATTTATTACTGCCGAGAATAAATTTGAAGCTTTAGCTGCGCATGACGCAATTGTTGAGTCTCACGGAGCCTTAAAACAATTAGCAGTTTCTTTAAATAAAATTGCGAACGATATTCGAATGATGGCTTCAGGTCCTCGTTCTGGAATTGGTGAAATTATGATTCCTGCAAACGAACCAGGTTCTTCAATTATGCCAGGTAAAGTAAACCCAACACAGGCAGAAGCTATTACTATGGTTTGTGCACAGGTTATGGGGAATGATGTTGCAGTAACAGTTGGTGGAACACAAGGGCATTATGAATTGAATGTATTTAAACCAATGATGGCGGCTAACTTATTGCAGTCGGCTGAATTAATTGGAGATGCTTGTAATTCATTTAACGAAAATTGTGCGGTTGGTATTGAGCCAAATCACAATAGAATTAAGGAATTATTGAACAACTCATTAATGCTTGTTACGGCTTTAAATACCAAAATTGGATATTATAAAGCAGCTGAAATTGCAAATACAGCACATGAAAACGGGACAACTTTAAGAGAAGAAGCAGTTCGTTTAGGATATGTTCCTGAAGAAAAATATGATGAGTGGGTTGATCCTACAAAAATGATCGGTGCATTAGATTAATAGTGTATTGGATAGAAAATAAATAGAACAAGCGCCTAGTCTTTTTTTTAAGGCGGGCGCTTTTTTAATAAAGAGGTTATGGAGAATAGAACAGAGTTGGATGAATTAGGTGAATTTGGGTTAATTGATAAATTAACGTCAAAGTTTGAGAATAAACAACCTTCCACAATTAAGGGGATTGGTGATGATGCAGCAGTAATTGATATGGGCGACAAATATCAAGTCGTTTCAACTGATATGTTGGTTGAAGGGGTGCATTTTGATTTGTCATATGCTCCTTTAAAGCATTTAGGATATAAGGCGGTTGTTGTTAATTTGTCTGATATCTATGCAATGAATGCAGAGGCTACGCAGATTACAGTTTCTATTGCGGCATCTAATCGTTTTTCAGTTGAGGCATTAGAAGAAATTTATAAAGGAATTAAAACGGCTTGCGATTTATACAATGTTGATTTAGTTGGTGGTGATACTACCTCTTCACACAGTGGCTTGGTAATTTCTGTTACGGCTTTGGGCGAAGTTGCTAAAGATAAGATTGTATATAGAAGTGGTGCCAGCGAAAATGATTTGTTGGTAGTGACAGGAAGTCTGGGTGGAGCGTATATGGGCTTGCAAGTTCTTGAACGTGAAAAAGCCGTGTTTAAAGATAATCCTGACATTCAACCTGCACTAGAAGGTGTTGATTATATTTTGGAGCGTCAATTAAAACCGGAGGCTCGAAAAGATATTATCCACTTTTTACATGAATTGGGCGTGCAGCCAACATCAATGATTGATATCTCTGATGGTTTGGTTTCTGAAGCAATGCATTTATGTAAACACAGTAATTTAGGATGTGCTATTTATGATGAAAAGCTTCCAATCGACCATGAGACGCATAAAGTAGCACTTGAGTTTGAATTAGATCCTAGTACATGCGCCCTAAACGGTGGTGAGGATTATGAACTCCTTTTCTCTGTTAAACAAAGTGATTTTGAAAAAATAAAAGGCAATGAATTCATGTCTATTGTTGGTCACTTTACAGATAAAGGTTCTGGAATGAATGTGATTGAGCGAAATGGTGCAAGTCAACCAATGCAAGCGCAAGGTTGGGATCATTTTATTGAATAAGATTGAGTGCGAATGGTGCAGGATTACAAATCCTACACAGCTATGGAAGGTTGTGCAGTCATTGAGTAATTATACAATCGCATATTTCATACACATTGAGCATTATATAAAGCTTCGCAGGATTTGCAATCCTGCGTTGTGCTTTTGAAGTCCTTCTTTGTTAAGTAGTGATTGGTGCAGGATTACAAATCCTGCACAGCTATGGAAGATTGTGCAGTCATAGAGTATTTATACAGTAGCATGTTTCGTACTCATTGAGTATTATACTAGGCTTTC
>CAKZPK010000448.1 GCA_937139035.1 uncultured Crocinitomix sp.
TACCATTGTTAAGCGCATATATCAATGGAAGTGTCATTTTCCGCTCTCGAATGTCATTACCTGTGGGTTTTCCTATTTTTTCACTGTCACCATAATCAAAAATATCATCTTTAATTTGAAAAGCCATACCAACCAATTCGCCAAATTTTTTCATTTTTTGAATTAAGGCTTCATCTGTGCTGACAGAGGCTGCACCTGCGGCGCAACAAGAGGCAATTAAAGAGGCTGTTTTTTGTCGAATAATGTCATAATAAACATCTTCCGTAATATCTAACCTTCGTGCTTTTTCAATTTGAAGGAGCTCACCCTCAGACATTTCTTTAACGGCGTCAGAAACAATTTTTAAAAGTGTAAATTGTGAAGTTTTAACAGAGACTAAAAGCCCTTGTGCTAATAAATAATCTCCAACTAAAACAGCAATTTTGTTCTTCCATAAAGCATTTACCGAAAATACTCCGCGGCGTTCATTAGCATCATCAACAACATCATCATGCACTAACGAAGCAGTATGCGAAAGCTCAATTAACGAGGCCGCTGTATAACTTGCTTCTTCAACCTTACCATTGATAGCCTTGGCTGTTAAAAACACAAACATAGGGCGCATTTGCTTTCCTTTACGTTTGATAATATAATGTGTGATTTTGTCTAAAAGCGCCACGTCCGACTTCATGGATTCTTTGAATTTTTGTTCAAAGGTGGACATCTCTTCAGAGACATTTGCTTTTATTTCTTTGACGCTGAACATTTGTACAAAGATAGGTTACAAGAATTATATAATTGCGAATTTTCCACTAAATCGAGGGATTATTATTCATATCTGACGACTGAATTATCTCAATCCATTCAGTTACACTGTTTGCATTTTTCAGGTCATACGTTCCAATGCTTTCTCGGCGTAAGGCAGATAAATGACCTCCATTATTCAATCTTTTTCCTAAATCATGTGCAATACTTCTAATATAAGTGCCTTTTGAGCAAGTAATTTCGAAGTGAACCTCTGGTAGGTCAATTTTGGGGATGTCAAATGAGTGAATGGTGATTAGCTTTGGTTCCAGCTTTACTTCTTTTCCAGCTCTAGCTAAATCATAAGCTTTTTTACCTTTTACTTTTTTTGCAGAAAAAATGGGCGGATACTGTGCGTATGACCCAACCATGCTTTCAACTTCAGAAATTATATCTTTTTCAGATAAACCTTCAAGCGGAAATTTTTGGTCTATTTCTGTCTCTAAATCGTAAGAAGGTGTTGTTGATCCTAAAGTAATGGTGCCTGAATATTTCTTTTCTAAGCCCATGAAGGATTCAATTTCCTTTGTTTTTTTTCCTGTACAAAGAATTAAAAGTCCATCAGCCAAAGGATCTAGTGTTCCCGCATGTCCAACTTTAATTTTTTTGATACCCAATTTTTGTTTCATTTCATAACGCAGTTTGTTAACAACGTCAAATGAGGTCCAGTGAAGAGGTTTGTTAACCAATAAAACTTCACCCGCTTGAAAATCGTAGGTTTTATCCATTTATTAAGGAATAGCTCACCGCGATAATACCTACCGCAAAGCAATAAAATGAGAAATATTTTAATTGTGCTCTTTTAACCAATGAAATCATCCATTTGCAGGCAAAAAGCCCCGTTACAAAAGCACATATAAACCCAATGAACAGGGCTAATAAGTTAGGGCCTTGCAATGGTCTAACCATTCCAAAGTCATGACTCATAATTTGTTCAATTCGTTCTGCAGGAATTCCAGAGTTCTCTAAATCAGTTTGATATTCAGACTCAATAGTTGCCGTTTCAGTTTCACCAGTGAATTTCGCGTCAGACCATTTTCTTTCTTTAAAGTGGATAGCATTGTATGCTCTTTTAGTGTCTGCATCTGTAAACAATCCATCTTTATGCAATTCATCAACAATCGTTACCGTACGCATAGACACGTCCGTATTTTCTAGTTCTCTATTTTCTAAATAGTCTTTTGTGTCAAAAAGTATCGCACCAAAAATTAATGGAACTACCATTAAAAATGAAAATTTTGCTGCTTTTTCTCTGTCAACTCCTAATAATACAGAGGTTGAAATTGTTGCCCCTGATCTTGATATACCGGGCAAAATTGCAATAGCTTGAGATAAGCCAATGATTATAGCGTGTCCAAATCCAACTTCTTTTTCCGTTTTCTTGGCTTTGTCGGCAAGAAAAAGTAATGCTCCTGTTAACAATAGCATTAGACCAACAAGCATTACTGCGCCGCCAAATAATGATTCAATTTCATCTTTAAATACAACTCCTACTAATGCAGCAGGAATCATTGAGAGAATAATTTTTAAGGAAAATTTAAGTTCGTCATTCCATTTAAAAGCAAATAACCCTTTAAAGATTTGAGCAATTTCTTTCCGAAATATAACGACTGTGCTTAATGCAGTAGCAAAATGCAGAACTACAGTAAGTAACATACTTTCTTTACCAACTGAGTTTTCTCCAAAAATGGCTTTGGTCAATTCGAGATGACCACTACTACTAACAGGAAGAAATTCTGTGAGACCTTGAACTATGCCAAGGATGATTACTTCAAACAAGTCCATTTAAGCTTACTTGGCTTTGTTTTTTTTCATGATACCATAAATGATAACACCGTAACCTAAAATAACAAGGATAGGTGCAACCGTAATTCTGGTAGCACTAAAAAGTTCAGCCTCATTAAATTGATTTGGGTCTTCTGAACCACCACCAATCATTAAAAAGAATCCAATTAATGACACCAAAAAACCGCCGATTATTAAGGTGTAGTTTTGGGATCCAAAAACAAATTTATTTTTTTCGTTCATAAGACTAGCTTTAACTGAGTTTCAAATTTAACTAATATAATTCATCTAGGTTCAATCGCAGGTATTTTCTCAATGCGAAGTAAGTAGATGTTAATGTGATTAAAATACCGAATAGAACAATTCCGCCGAGTACATAAAAGTAAAGGGTCAAATCTGTCATTTCTAATATCATTGGGTTATATCGACTTAGTAAGTGTATTAATCCAAGCACCATTGTGCCGGCGATAATTCCTGATATAAAACCTTGTCCAACAGCGCTCCAGAAAAATGGACGGCGAATAAATCGTGGTGTTGCACCAACCAATTGCATAGTTTTTATTAAAAAACGTTTTGAAAATAGTGCAAGTCTAATGGTGTTGTTAATCATTCCAATTGCTATAAACAGCAACATGCATGCAATAACTAAAATAAAGTAAACTAGTTTTTGCAAACGTTGATTAACATCTGCAAAAATTTCATCTTGATAGGAAACCTCAAGTAAACGTCCATCATATTCCTGCATCAATTCATTTTCAATCCACACCATGCTGTCTTTATAAAAATACTCTTTATTCAGAGTCATAATTACAGATTGATTCAATGGATTTTCATTATTAAGCACAGTTAAAGCAGTATCGCCACCAATTTCATCTTTAATAATATTCCACGCTTCTTCAGACGAACGATACATGGCTCCGCTGGTGTAAGTTTTATTTGCGATTTCTTCTTCTATTAATCCTAACTCTAGAGTATTAACAGAATTATCGAAAAAAAGATCAATTTCAAATGATTCTATTTTGTCATTTTTAAGGTTGTTTAGCCCTAAAACAAACCAAGAGACAAGTCCTATAATAAAGAGTACCATTACGATCCCAACAATTGTTGAAACATAGGCCGTGCGCAGTCCTTTTCTGCCTTTACCACTTACTTTACTCATAGCAAGGCTAAAAATAGGTATAATATTTATTAGAATTAAAAAAACAGATAATGAAGCAATGTTTTTTAAGAAATATTTACATTTGCATGTCTAAACAAATAAATGTTAAAAAAATGAAAAAAGTAGTAATATTAGGATTATTCGCAATGCCATTCTTTTTCGCGTCTTGCGGAGGTGGTGAAGCTGATGCAGATACAACGGACTCAGATTCGACAGTTGTAAATGAAGAAGTAGAAGTTATTGAAGCAAGTTATACTGTTGATGTTGAGGCTTCAACAATTAACTGGAATAACTTTGATGGAGAAGAAGTTGACCACGTTGGAACAGTAAATGTTTTAAACGGATCAATGGATATCACAACAACAAACGGAGTTGCTCAAATTACAGCTGCAGCTTTAACTGTTGATATGAACACCATTGTTGAAGGAAGTGAAAAATTGGAAGGTCACCTTGCGGCACCTGACTTTTTTGACGTGAATACATTTGCAACAACTGAATTTACATTTGATCGTCATGAAAATGATATGATTTATGGTACAGCTACTATCATTGGTAAAGAAGTAGCAGTTGAAGCTCCTACAACAGTTACTGTTGATGGTGATAACGCAACTGTAGAAGTAGGTGAATTCGAGATTGATTTCACTGCTTTAGAAATGCCTTTCTTTGTAACTGAAGCTGCTGAAGCACCAGTTGAAGAGCATCACAACCCGGTAATTGGATTTTCTGCAACAATTGTAGGAACAAAATAATCGAAAGTTCAAAGCATTAAAAACCCGTCTTGGAATTTCCAAGACGGGTTTTTTTATTTCATTCTTTTAATAAGAAAGGCTGACTATAAAGTTCCGCGCTTTTCTTGTTCTCTTTCAATTGATTCAAATAAAGCTTTGAAGTTTCCTGCACCAAACCCTTTTGCTCCCATTCTTTGAATGATTTCGAAAAATAAGGTTGGTCTATCTTCAACTGGCTTAGTGAAAATTTGTAATAAATACCCTTCTTCATCAGCGTCAATCATGATTCCAAGGCTTCTTAAGGTTTCAATATCCTCAGCTAATTCATGATCATGATCTCTTAATCTTTGAGGTACCGCTCTGTAATATTCTTCAGGCGGTGTAGATAAAAATTCAATTCCTCTTGCTCGCAATTTAGATACTGTTGTAATAATATCATCTGTTGCAACGGCGATATGTTGTACACCAGGTCCTTCATAAAAATCTAAATACTCTTCAATTTGAGACTTTTTCTTTCCTTCGGCAGGTTCGTTAATAGGGAATTTGATTCGGCCATTACCGTTACTCATTACTTTACTCATTAAAGCAGAGTATTCAGTATGAATTTGTTTGTCGTCAAAAGACAAAAAGTTAACAAACCCCATTACATCTTCATACCATTTTACCCAAACGTCCATTTCATTCCAACCAACATTACCAACCATATGGTCAATAAATTTCAATCCCACTGGTTCTGGATTGTATTCAGATTCCCATGAAGTATAACCAGGTAAAAAGGCTCCTGAATAATTTTTGCGTTCTACAAACATGTGTACTGTCTCACCGTAAGTGTAAACTCCAGCTCTCACTACTTCACCATGTTCGTCTTTTTCAACGGTTGGTTCCATGAAAGATTTAGCACCTCTACTGGTAGTTTCTTCCCATGCTTTTCGAGCATCTTCAACCCAAAGTGCAGTAACTTTAACACCGTCTCCGTGCTTTACAATATGATCGTTAATTGGAGATTTTGAATTTAAAGGAGTTGTTAATACAATTCTAATTTTGTCTTGCACTACAACATAAGAAGCGTACTCTTTACATCCAGTTTCAAGCCCTTTATAAGCATAAGATTGAAAACCGAAAGCCGATTTGTAAAAATGCGCAGCTTGCTTTGCATTTCCAACATAGAATTCAACGTAATCAGTTCCTAAAAGTGGTAAGAAATCTTGTGCGTCCTCAAATATTTTTTCTAATCCGTAATCAACAGATTTTAGTTCTTTTTTACTCATAATGATAGTTTTTTTTGCTTTTAAGCTGTTTTTAATCAGTTATCCACGATTTATAGTAGTCGTCTACTTGTAGCTTCATTGCTTCTTCTGTAATCATAACCGGTTTAAACGGGTCAATCATTACTGCAAGTTCGCCTGTCTCCTTTTTACCTACACTTCTTTCAATAGCACCTGGGTGCGGCCCATGAGGAATTCCTCCGGGGTGAAGTGTGATTTGGCCTTTCTCAATATTGTTTCTGCTCATGAAATCACCATCAACATAGTAGAGTAACTCTTCAGAGTCAATATTACTGTGATGATATGGAGCAGGTATTGATTTTGGATGATAATCATACAATCTAGGAACGAATGAGCAAACTACGAATCCTGCAGCTTCCCATTGTTGATGGATTGGAGGTGGCATGTGAATGCGACCAGTAATAGGTTCAAAATCGTGAATAGAAAAGGCGTATGGATAATTGAATCCATCCCAACCAACAACATCAAATGGATGGTTAGCATGTGTGTATTCCCAAATTACACCCTGTTTTTTTGAGAGTACTTTAAACTCTCCTTTTTCATCATGTGTCTTTAAATCTTTTGGTAACCTAAAGTCACGTTCGCAAAATGGAGAATGCTCTAAAAATTGCCCGAAATTATTTCGATATCTACTTGGAGATAAAATTGGACTAAAGGATTCAATATAAAGAAGTCTATTGTCTTCCGAATCAAAATCAATTTGATAGGTTGTTCCTCTTGGTATAATTAAATAGTCGCCATATTTGAAATCGATATTTCCATACATGGTTCTTAGTTTTCCAGATCCAATGTGAACAAATAACATCTCATCAGCATCACTATTTCTATAAAAATAGTCTTTTGAAAACGCCTTAGGAGCAGCTAAACCAATATGTAAATCATTATTGGCGAAAAGTGTTTTTCTACTTTTAATATAATCATCTTCAGCAGGTAAAGTAAATCCTTTAAAGCTGAGTGCTTTCATGTTTTTATCAATCGCAATTTTAGGACTAATATCTTCAATTCGTTTTACTTCAGAAACAACTGTTGGAGGATATAAGTGATAAATTAACGAAGACATTCCTGCAAATCCTGCAGTTCCAAATAGCTCTTCCTGATAAAGTCCTCCGTTTGGTTTTTCAAAGGTTGTATGTCTTTTATCAGGTATAGAACCCAACTTGTGATAGCGTGGCATAATTTTGTTTTTTTTAAGATTAATTAATTATGTGTCATACTATTATTTTAACGAATAATAGTCATTAGCAAAATAGGCTAATGAATAACATATCACTCCGGATCTCTCTTGATGAGAAATTTTAGTAAGATGGGGAGTGCTTCAAATATTCTAGACATCTCTCAGTGTTGAGCTTTTAGCAAAGATACAGATTCTGTCGATTTTTTCAATGATTATTATCAGTTCCTATTTGAAATAAATATATTTTTGTAGGATATCACTACCTAAAAGACATGGAATTGATTGCGATCAAAGAAGGTTTTTTAGAATGTGAAAAAGTTCAACTCTCAAAAGTTAAAAACATGAAAAAGATAATGGTAATTGGTGCTTCAGGGCAAATTGGAACCGAGCTAGTAGTAGCTTTGCGAGAACAGTTTGGTCATGAAAATGTTGTTGCATCAGATGTGAAAGACACCGTTAAAGAAGCATTAAAAGGTGGGCCTTACGAACAAGTGGATGTAATGGATAACGAAGCGTTAAAAGCCGCGGTAAATAAACACGCCATTACAGAGATTTACCTCTTAGCTGCGCTACTTTCCGGAACAGCAGAGAAACATCCTGAATTTGCCTGGAAATTGAACATGGAAGGGCTATTTAATGTGCTTAACTTAGCAAAGGATAAAGTGATTAAAAAAGTGTTTTGGCCAAGCTCAATTGCTGTTTTTGGACCCAACACACCAAAAAATAATACACCACAATATACTATCATGGAACCTTCAACAGTTTACGGAATAAGTAAATTGGCAGGTGAGCGTTGGTGTGAATATTATGCAAAACAATATGGTGTTGATGTAAGAAGCATTCGTTACCCAGGTTTGATTTCATACACCTCGTTACCTGGCGGAGGCACAACGGATTATGCTGTAGATATTTTTTATTCAGCGAAAAGAAATGAAAAATATTCGTGCTTTTTAACAGAGAAAACAGCACTTCCAATGATGTATATGGAGGATGCAATTCGAGCAACCATTTCATTGATGGAAGCTCCTCGAGAAACGATCAAGATTAAGTCATCATACAACTTAGGTGGTATTTCATTTACACCTGAAGAAATTTACGAAGAAATTAAAAAATCTAAACCCGGTTTTGAAATTGAATATACGCCTGATTTTAGACAAAAAATTGCAGATTCATGGCCGAGCAGCATAGATGATACAGATGCTCAAAATGATTGGGGTTGGAAGGGTAAATATAATCTTGAGAAACTGTGTAAAATCATGTTGGAAAACGTTTTAGATACAGGAATCAACGTTTAATAAATAATGTAATCGACTAATCAGAAGATTTTATCTTACACTTTAGACAGTTAATCGAAAAGTATATCAAACATTAAAGATTTATTTGTAGATTGCTTGAGAATACCGAGTTAAACCAGATTACACCCCTTAGAATGAAAAAATTGTTAATCACATTGTTATTTGTGCTCCCGGCTACAGCCTATTGCTTTGGGGACGCTTCTAACACACTGCCCTTTGACATTTTGCAAGAAAGTATTAACCCAGACGGCTATCCTAATATTGAAGACGATAAGGGACGACAGGGGATGTGGACAATTTGGGGACGGATGAATCCAGATAAAGGATATCCAGAAGATGGGAAAATTGAGGAAGGAAATTATACTGACGGAAGAAAGAATGGAGAGTGGATTAAGTATCATAAAGATGGTAAAACTCCACGTTTAAAAGGCGTATATGTTGATAATAGACCAAATGGAGCTTATACAAAGTATTATCCAAATGGGGTAAAGATGGAAGAAGGTAAGTTTACATCAGGTAAGCAAACTGAAGTATTCAGAAGATATTATGATACAGGAGTAATGTCTCAGGAAAAGCATTTTAATCAGGATGGAAGAGAAGATGGAAAAGTGAAATATTTTCACCCTAACGGACAACTTGAATTTGAATATACTAAGAAGGATGGAGTGACTACTGGAGAAGCTAAACGTTATTATCCAAACGGTGATGTTAAAGAGGTTATTATGTACAATAATGACGGTACGGTAGGATCTAGAATTCAAAAAGAACGTGTTAATCCTCCGTTTGATGCAGAACCAGAGGTTCAAACTCCACCGGCTGATGCTCCTGATGGAACGAAAGGTAAAACAAACGGAAAGAAATTTAAGAAAAACGGATACAATAAAGTGTATAATGATGACCAAGAGTTGTGGATGGACGGAGACTTCAAAAATAGTAAACTGTGGGATGGTAAATTGTACAAGTATGATAGTGACGGAATCTTATTAAAAATTGAAGTTTGGAAAAAAGGTAAATACCATTCCGACGGACAGCTTAATTAGTCAAAAAAATAGTATTAAATTTGAACCCGTTCCGATATTTCGGAATGGGTTTCTTATTTATAGAAAGTATTTACAATGCAAAGTCAACTAAAAATTTATAACACTCTCAAAGGAGAAAAGGAGCTTTTTAAGCCAATACATAACAATCAAGTAGGAATGTATGTTTGTGGTCCAACCGTATACAGTGACGTACACCTAGGGAATTGCCGAACCTTTATTTCTTTTGATATGATTTATCGATACCTTTTGCATCTTGATTATAAAGTGAGGTATGTAAGAAATATTACAGATGCGGGTCATTTAGAAAATGATGCGGATGAAGGAGAGGATAAGATTTCTAAAAAGGCAAGGTTAGAAGCCGTGGAACCTATGGAAATTGTGCAGAAATACTCAGTCGGATTTCATGATATCATGGATCGTTTTAACGCATTACCGCCGAGTATAGAACCAACCGCTACAGGACATATTATTGAGCAAATTGAAATCGTTGCCGCTCTTATAAAGAAAGGTTTTGCTTATGAAAGCAATGGTTCTGTCTATTTTGATGTAGAAAAATATAACGAAACACACAATTACGGCATTTTATCTAATCGTAAAATTGAAGATCTAATTTCAGGTACCAGAGAATTGGACGGGCAAAGTGAAAAACGAAATCAATTGGATTTTGCTTTGTGGAAAAAGGCTTCACCGTATCACATTATGCGTTGGCCTTCGCCGTGGAGTGATGGTTTTCCTGGTTGGCATTTAGAGTGTACAGCAATGTCTCATAAATATCTTGGGGAGCAGTTTGATATCCATGGTGGTGGAATGGATTTGAAATTTCCACATCATGAGTGTGAAATTGCGCAAGGTCATTCATACAATGGTAAACCTCCAGTAAACTATTGGTTGCATACCAATATGCTTACGTTAAATGGAAAAAAAATGAGTAAGTCTACAGGGAATAATTTATTACCTGAAGAACTTTTTTCTGGTGAAACTATTTTGCTTGATAAAGGATTTGATCCAATGGTTGCTCGTTTCTTTATGATGCAAGCACATTATCGTAGTGAGCTTGATTTTTCTTCAGAAGCCTTGAAAGCATCTGAAAAAGGGTTTTACAAATTGATGAATGGTTATGATGAATTGGTAAAATTAACGGGGCAAGGTGAAAGTGATGAAGATGTTTCGGCATTGATCGCGTCTTTTTATGAAGCCATGAATGATGACTTTAATACACCCGTTTTGGTGGCAAGGTTATTTGAAGCCGTAACATTCATTAATAAAGTAAAGGATGGAGCGGCAAAAATCTCGAGTGCGGATTTGGAAAGTCTGAAAACGGCAATGAAAGCATTTGTTTTTGACATCTTAGGATTAAATTCAATTGATCGTGGAGATGATTCTAAGTTAGGTGTTACAATGGATATTATATTGGAATTGAGAAAAAACGCAAGAGAAAATAAGGATTGGACTACCTCTGATTTGATTCGAGATAAATTAAACGAGGCAGGAATAACAGTGAAAGATGGTAAAGAGGGGACCTCTTGGTCTTTGAATTAAAAAAGGCAGAATCTATTTTAATAAAAAAGTATATTTTTGTCGCGAAATTTAGAAAGCAAATTTGAATATGAGTAATACAAAGGATTTAATAAAGTTATTTGAGCAAAAATTTGTTGCTCATCCATGGCACGGAGTTACGGTTGGTGAAAACATGCCAAATGAAGTTAAAGCATATATTGAGATCAACCCAAATGATCAAATCAAATATGAAATTGATAAACCAAGTGGTCATATCATGATTGATCGCCCACAAAAATATTCGAATATTGTTCCAGCTCTATACGGTTTTGTACCACAAACTTATTGTGATCAGAAAGTAGCAGATTATTGCATGTCAAAATCTGGTCTAACAGGAATTGTTGGTGATGCGGATCCTTTAGATATCATTGTATTGTCTGAGCGTAATATTGACCGCGGAAATATTTTGGTTGATTGTATTCCAGTTGGAGGATTTAGAATGATTGACGGAGGTGAAGCTGATGATAAAATTATTGCAGTTTTAAAAGATGATCAAGCATACGGACACATCAGAAATATAGAAGATGTTCCTTCAAAAGTAATTGATAGAGTAAAACATTTTTTCTTGACATATAAAGAAAATCCAAATGGTGATGGATCTGATAAAAAAGTAGAAATCACGCATACATACGGTAGAGAAGAGGCATTAGAGGTGATAAAATTGAGCAATGAAGATTACCTAGATATTTATGGTGATGTAAATGAGAAATTTGAAGCAGCGCTATCGCAGTTGGTTTAAAACACTTAAGTAGTAAGAAAAAGGTTGGCTTTTAGTCAACCTTTTTCATTTTATAAACGTCATGCAAGTAGTATGAATTCCAATAATGGAAAGGTATTGAGTCTTTACTTTCGTAAAGTATTCAGTATATTTACAACTTATTGATAGAAACGATAAATCATGAAAAAACAATTGATTCAATTTCTACTCGTCATATTCCTCTCAGCGAGTTCAAATTTATTCGGTCAAGTAGTTATTTACAATGAAGATTTTGACGGAGCACTTACCTGGACAATTAATACAGATTTAGGTGCTGAAGATGCTAATCCAAACTTCTGGTACATCTCCTGTGAAGAGGAAGGTGTAGGAGCAGGTGCTTGTGGAGAAGCTTGTGGTGCTGGAGATCAAACATTGCATGTAAGCCCAAATCCGGTTGCCGGAGATATGGGAGCTGCTTATGCTGAAACAGGTGCAGGATTTACAACTACAGATCGTAGAGCTGAATCTGGAGATATTAGCACAGTAGGTCATGCTGATTTAACTTTGAACTTTGACTTTATTGGTCAAGGTGGCGGTACTGACTTTTGCGAAGTGTTTTATAGCATTGATGGTGGTGCAGCGTGGGTTTCTTTAGAAGCACCGCTAACTACATTATGTTGCGGAGGTGTTCCATGTACAGGTGCTGAGCAAGGGTTATGGGCAACTAAAACATATGCATTGCCAGTTACATGCGAAGAAATTCCAAATTTAAGAATCAGTTTTGTATGGAAAAATACAGATGATGGTGTTGCTACAGATCCTTCATTTGCTGTTGACAATATTAGTATTGAAAAACCAGTGATAGTTGTAGATGGTGGTCCAACTGCTTTGTTTGATCCAGAAGATATTACGATTTGCCAAGGAGAATCAATTACGTATACTGATTTAAGTACTACAGATGATGTTATTACTGCTTGGAACTGGGTGTTTGGTGGTGGAACTCCAGGTGGGGCTGCAACAGTAGGGCCGCATGTAGTGACGTATCCAACTCCAGGGGTTTATAATACAACATTAACTGTTACAGACGGGATTGGATCGCATGATACAACATTTACGGTTACGGTTCAAGATGGACCATATGCTGGTGAATCTACAAGTTCTAATTTATGCGTAGGTGAAACATTAGATTTGAATACCTTATTACCTGGTGCTGATGCAGGAGGCACTTGGGTTGAAACTTCTGGTGCTCCAAGTGGTACGTTTACCTCAGGAACAGGAATGCTTGATGGAGCAGGTTTAACAATTGGTGATGTCTTTACTTTTGATTATGAAACATTACCTGGTATTGCACCTTGCCCTGGAACGGACATTGCAACCATTACAATAACGATTATAGAGTGCGGACCGTTGTTTGCTTCATTTGTACCTTCTGACAATGATATTTGTCAAGATGAGTGTATTACCTTCTTAGATGAAAGTACAGGAGATATTACAGGATGGGTTTGGACCTTTACTGACCCAGCAATTGGTGGGCCGTTAGTAGGAGCTGATCCAGGATCAGTATGTTTCCCAACAGCAGGTGATATTGATGTTACATTAACAGTTACTGATGGTGTTGCAACTGATGATACGGTAATTACAATTAGAGTAAATCCGCTTCCGGTTGTTACGGCTAATGCTACATCAACTACAATTTGTGAAGGTGGTACTGTTACATTATTTGGAGGTGGTGATGCACTAGGCTTTACTTGGTCTGATGGTGTAGTAGAAGGTGTTGAGTTTACGTTAGACGTAACTTCAACCTTTACTGTAACTGGTGTAAATGCATTTGGCTGCGAAGCAACTGAAGATATTACAATTACAGTAGTGCCATGTGAGCCTTTGCTTGCAGGATTCGAACTTGATAATATTGTTTGTGTAGGTGATTGTATCACGTTAACAGATACTTCTTCTGGTGATCCTGTTGAATGGCTATGGGATTTTGGTGGTGCTGCAGATCCTCTAACTTCTACCGAGCAAAACCCGGTAATTTGTTTTACTACTGCAGGTGAATATGATATTCAATTAACCGTGACAAATGTTATAGGAGAAACATCTTCTACAATCAATTCAGTAACGGTTTATGAAGCGCCAACAGTAACAGCCGTGCTAGATACTATAATTGATGTAGGAGGGCAAGCTAACCTTATTGCTACAGGTAGTATTCCTGGAGCAACATTTACATGGGTGCCTGATGATTATGTCGAATGCGAAAATTGCGCAATTACTACTGCAAATCCCCCAGTTGATTATGTTTATTCAGTAACATTAGTTGATGGAAATGGATGTAGCGGAACGGATTCAGTGAGAGTGTTTGTAAACTTTATTGAAGCAATTGGTGTAGCGGATGCATTCTCTCCTAACGGTGACGGTCAAAATGATGTTTTATTTGTCCAAGGATTTGGATTGCAATCGGTTGCTTTTTCAGTCTATAATAAATATGGAGAAAAAGTATTTGAATCTAGAACGCAAGACATTGGATGGGACGGTAAATTTAAAGGAAGAGATGAGAATCCTGGTGTGTTTACATGGGTACTAGAATATCAGTTTGTTAATGGTAAGAGTGGGATGTCAAAAGGAAACACAACATTACTAAGATAAAAATAAGATGAAAAAGAAATTAGCACTAATTGCCCTTTCGTTCAGCACTGTTTTTTGCTCATTTGGGCAGCAAGACCAGCATTTTAGTATGTTTGCTGAATCACCTGTTTATATCAATCCGGCAGCAGCTGGGTTTACTCCTGGAGATTTACAACTCTTTACAAATTATCGTTTACAGTGGAGTACTGTTTCTGATAATCCGTACCGCACCATATCAGCAAGTGCTGATTTGCGATTTTTTGATCGAGGCGGAAGCTTTATGGGAGCAGGATTAAATTTTTATAATGATTTGGCTGGTGTTGCAAAATACCAAACGAATGTTATTTCATTGCCTCTTAATTATGCAATTCAGATAGATAGAAATAATTTTTTCTCAATTGGTTTACAACCTGCGTTTTATCAAAGAACAATAAAGAATGACGAGTTAAACTGGTTCAATCAATGGAACGGTGTTGCTTATGATCAATCAATTGATAATAATGAATTGATTTTAAGTCAAAACTTTAGTGTTAGTAGGTTTGATGTAGCGGCAGGAGTTTTTTGGAGTGGACAGATTAGCCGGAACGCAAAATTAAAGCTAGGTCTCTCAGGTCAACACTTAACGAAACAACGTATTAATTTTACGTCTGAAGATGCTAAATTGTATCGAAAACTAAATATTCATGGACAAGGTGAATTTCGTAATGAAGCAACAGGTGTAACAATTATGCCTGCATTTGCGGCATTTTTGCAAGGGCCAAATAAAGAGTTGCTAATTGGGTCAAATTTTAGATTTTTGCTCAAAGGTGGTTCTAGATCAACTAGCTATTTTGAGGAGATTACTTTTTCTGCCGGAACTTATTTTAGAGTTGGTGATGCATTGCTTATAAATGCTATTTTAGATTTATCTGGATTTAGCTTTGGTGCATCATATGATTTAAATGTTTCTAAGTTAACAGCTGCAAGTAAAGGTGTTGGAGCAATGGAGTTTTTCTTGAAATACCGAATTCAATTTGGAACAAGAAACCTTCGTAACAACCGTGTACACTAAACAAGTATTCACTTCTAATAATCAATCGATTAATTCGCGATTATCAATAAGACATTTATAAGTCTATTGAAGCATTATCTGGTATGAGTGTTAAAATTCGAGATATAGATTTGGGAGATTTCCCATTGTTGCTCGCTCCAATGGAAGACGTGAGTGATCCTCCTTTTCGTGCTTTATGTAAAAAGTACGGAGCAGATTTAATGTATACGGAGTTTATCTCGTCAGAAGGCTTGATTCGTGACGCTGTAAAGTCCGTTGAAAAACTAGATATTTACGAGTACGAAAGACCTATTGGAATTCAAATTTTTGGACACGACATTGATTCAATGATTCGTACTACAGAAATTGTAGAGCAAACAAAGCCTGATATTATTGATATTAATTATGGCTGTCCTGTTAAGAAAGTAGCTTGTAAAGGTGCTGGAGCAGGAATTTTGCAAGATATTCCAAAGATGGTTGAAATGACCAAGCGCATTGTTGAAACGACACACTTGCCCGTTACGGTTAAAACTCGCTTGGGTTGGGATGATGACACCAAGTTTGTAGTTGAGGTAGCTGAGCGTTTACAGGACGTTGGAATCGAAGCCATTTCTATTCATGGACGTACGCGTAAGCAAATGTATAAAGGGGATGCAGATTGGAGCTTAATTAGTGATGTGAAAAATAATCCAAGAATTAAGATCCCGGTTTTTGGAAATGGCGATATTAAAACACCTGAAAAGGCCGTGGAATATAAAAATCGCTATGGGGTAGATGGGATCATGATTGGTAGAGCGGCAATTGGTTATCCGTGGATTTTTAATGAGATTAAACATTTTATTAAAACTGGTGGAAAGCATTTGGAAAAGCCGAGTTTACAACAACGTGTTGCAGTCACAAAAGAGCATTTAGAAATGTCGCTTAAATGGAAGAATGAAATTTTGGCCATTAATGAAATGAAACGGCATTACACGAATTACTTTAAAGGAATTCCAGACTTTAAACCTTATAGAACCAAATTGGTTACTTCAATGAACCTAAATGAAATTCAGGATACATTGGACGAAATTGCACTCAAATTTGACGGGATTTATCAAACAATGGAGCGTCAAAAATAAAGCGGATGAAATTTTAGTTTATTCTGCGAAAACTCTAAGGTTGGAAAAGGAACCTTAATAATATTTAAACTTCGAAACACCAATTTTAATAGACGCGATTGTGTAGGTATTGCTTGGAAATCAATATCCAACGAAAGGTAGTATTGGCGATAAGGTGTAAAGCTAAGCTGGTTGTTTCCATCAGTTACAATGTAAGTGCCACCATCACCAATTAATTGATCATTTATGCCATATCCCAGTGATAGGTTTAACCATTTGGGAACCTTAGATTCTTTTTTAGTCCAATGAAAAGGATTAAAACTCATCCAGTAGGTTTGTCCATTGTAGTCCTTTAAAGTTCTGCTTGCAAAATCATTTCCCAAAACGTTTGGGCGATACTCGGCTAAGCCTGAATTTCGTGCAGAAAATTTAAATTGTACAAACTGTTCATCCCATAAATAGGCTTGTGTACAATAACTGGCTGTTCCAAAAGCATTAAATCCAACATCAGACCATGAAAAGCCCCAGGCGGCATTGTAGGCGTCCAAAATTTCAAAAGTTGTTAAATATCCAAAGCTATAACCTGCTGCAATTAGCGCAGAATGCTTATGATTTACTCCCGACCATTTGTATAAATCGTCAACCATGGCTGCAAAATGCGTTGAGGTATAAAAATGCCCCATTTTGTCCATTTGGTTCCATTCATGACTGTCGTCGAAGAAATGAAACTTGCTCTTTTCAAAACCGCTATACCAAACATATTGTAATGCAAGTGTTGAACCTATCCATAAACTTGCTCCTGTTGCTGTAACTCCAATTGTTCTTTTTTTGTTTAAAGAATCTGCAGGCGTTAAAAACGATTGTGCGTGTCCAAGGTTTCCTAGGCAACCAAAAATGATCAAGAAAAGTAAGTGCTTTCTCATTGTTTATAAAAATAAGACTATTCGTAAAGAAAAGGAATAAAGCAGGTATTGAAAATACTAATCGGTTAGGATATTAGGTCATGTCAAACCCGCTTAAATATTTGGGTTGCGATTTTAGCATATCAATTTCAGCTGTTGAATAGTTATTGAGCTTTGCAACAATATGAACCTCATTATTCTTTTTCATGCGTTGAATAAAACCCCATTTAATTCGAAGCTTTTCCAAAATGTCATAATTGCTATCTGTCCAAATTAATAAAGAATGATGACCTGTTTCAGCCAGAACTCCCTCTAGTAAATTAGCAACCTCATGTTCATAACCAGGTTTCCAAAACAAACCTTCGGTTGCCAAAAAGCAGTGGTTTTCTGGATTGATTAATTTTTTGATTCGTGGAATATACCGAGCATACTTTAGCATGATTTTACCTGTAGTACCTGGTAAGCTTTTTATTTTCCAATGAACAGGGTTAGCTTGAATGCCGCAAACAATTTCCCCTTCTTTTTTAATTACAAAATAATTATCATGCTCAAATAGATGTATGGTAGAATAGAGCTGATAGTCTTTATAGAATGAGTGAAGTGATTCACGTATTGCATTATAGTCTGCGCAGGCAGCTCGCTCAATATTGTGCTTTTTGGGGTTAACTCTAGAAAAAGCCGTGGTTTTAAATTTACCAATGGTTTGAAATCCGAATTGCTCGTTCATGTTAAACGAACGCAAGTTTTCAGGATCAATAAATGCCCAATACATTAATTTTTCACGAACGGGTGTAATGGGGTTGGTGTTGCTCGATTCAAATAAAGCTTTGAAATATTGATGAAACCCTGAATTTCCTTTACTTTTTTCACTACCCCCTTGGAAAATAGAATCAAAAGCAAAGTAGCGGATGTATAATGAAGGAGCTTTGTTATTTCCAATTGTAATTTCTCTTTTACAAATAGTGAAATTGGCAATTGCCTTTCCGTTCCTTTCTAAATATATAAAAGTAGGCTGATGTAATGCATGAATTTTTTCAGCAGTATCTAATAACTGATACAAAGTTCCATTTGTACCAATTAAGGTGTTTTTGAGTAAATCTATTACGGATTGAGGAGGAATCGTATCTCGCTTAACTAGCTTGTGAATACGTTCCAGCATGTTGGGATCTATTTATAAGATACCGATTTAACAGCTGCGATAATACGCTCAACATTTGGTAAAGCTTCTGCCATTAAGCTTGGGCTAAACGGAAAAGGAGTATCAGACTGCATTACACGTTTTACAGGTGCATCTAAATAATCAAATGCATAATGTTGTACGTGATAAGCAATTTCAGAAGCAATTGATGCAATTGGCCAAGATTCTTCAACAACAACTAATCGGTTGGTTTTCTTTACAGAGTTAACAACAGTTCCATAATCAATTGGACGAACAGATCTTAAATCAATAATTTCTACTGAAATTCCTTCTTTTGCTAATTCATCAGCAGCTTTATGAGCCTCTTTAATGATTTTACCAAAACTAACAATAGTCACATCTGTACCTTCGCGTTTAATATCAGCAACTCCAATTGGTACTACATATTCTCCTTCAGGTACTTCACCTTTATCACCATACATTTTTTCTGACTCCAATACTAATACTGGATCATTATCTCGTATTGCTGCTTTCAATAAACCTTTAGCATCATATGGAGTTGAAGGCGTGACTACTTTCAATCCAGGAACATGAGCATAAAACGCTTCGAAACTTTGCGAGTGAGTTGCAGCTAATTGTCCAGCAGTTCCATTTCCACCTCTAAAAACAATTGGGCATCCAACTTGTCCACCAGACATTTGTAACATCTTAGCAGCACTATTGATGATTTGGTCAGCAGCTAAAATGGCAAAATTCCAAGTCATAAATTCTACAACTGGACGTAAACCATTCATTGCAGCCCCAACAGCAATTCCTGTAAATCCTAATTCTGCAATTGGTGTGTCAATTACACGTTTTTCACCAAATTCATCAAGCATCCCTTGAGATACCTTGTAGGCACCATTATAGTTTGCAACTTCCTCTCCTAATAAAAAGACATTTTCATCTTTTCTCATCTCTTCAGACATTGCTTCTCTTAGTGCTTCTCTAAATTGAATTGTTTTCATATGAATTCGGTATTAATCACAGATAATTTTGCGCCAAATCTACAAAATATTGAAATGAAAAATCAAAATATCATGAACTTTTTGAAACCAAGGTTTGAATTCCTTAAAAATATCCTCTTTATGCTTTCTTTTTTCCAAGAAATAGGACTATATTCGCAGATTCTTAAAATAAACAAAAAGACAGAAATGGCTGTAATTGGAAAAATTCAGAAAAATTCGTTGCTTTTGCTCATAGTTGTTGGGTTAGCAATGCTTGCTTTTATTTTTACTGACTTCATCAAAGGTGGACCAAGTGAAATTGAGCAATTGCCTTCCGCTACCCTAAATGGTGAGTCAATGGATCAACAAGAATTTGATGATTTGAAAGAGGATTATGTAAATCGTTCTAAAAGTGAATATGCTTATCAAGGTAAAGAATTTGATAATGCTGCTGAAAGAACTGCTGAGGATAATGCTTTCAACGAAATGGTGAGAAGAACTATTTTGGAAGACGAATTTGCAAAGTTAGGTATCGATTGTACTTCAGATGAGTTGAATGACATGATTCATGGTGATCATATTCATCAATGGGTTGTTCAAATTCCTATTTTTAACGGACCAACTGGTTTCTCTCGTGACTCTGTAAGAAATTTCTTAACTCGTTTAGAGTTAGAACCTGAAGGAGCAACAGAAGAGCAACGCGATCAGTGGTTAGAATCTCGTAAACAATGGAGTGATTTTGAGTATGAATTAAAAAATGCTCGTAAAGCGGACAAATATGTAGCCTTGATCAAAAAAGGAATCTTTGTAAACAAGCTTGAATCACAAAATGAATATGTTGGTGCTAACAATAAGAAAGAGGTTTCTTATGTTGTTCAGCGTTATGTTGACATACCTCAAGATGATTACACAGTAAGTGATGAGGAAATCAAAGCTTATTATGAAGAGCATAAAAATGATGCTGATTACGAGCAGGAAGAAGCTAGAGATGTTCAAATGGTTTATTTTCCAATTGTTGCAACAGATGAGGATAGAACAAAAATCAACGATCAATTAGAGTCTCTAAAAGGACAGTTTGAAAAAACACCGAATGATATTGGATTTGTTTATCAAAATAGTGATTCACAATTCTTATCAGATTCTGCTGTTTATAAAATGAGCACAGATGATAAGATGGCTTTTTCTGTAAGAAGTAATGCAGGTAGTTATCCAGCAATGGCTGATGAAACAATTCAAAATTGTGAAGTTGGTGATGTTTTAGGACCATTTGTAGCTTTCAACTCTGATTTACAGAGAGAGGAAATGGCAATTCTTAAAGTTGTTGATACTCCAACCGAAAAACAAGCTTGGGTACGTCACATCTTAATTAGTACGGGTGCTACTCGTACTGAAGATCGTGCAAAAGCAGTTTCAGATAGTTTAATTAGAGTAATTAAAGCAAATGATAACTTTGCAGAATTAGTACCTCAAGTAAGTGAAGATCCAGGATCAATTGATAATGAAGGAGAGTACAAGTGGTTTGCAGAAGGTGTTATGGTACCTGAATTTAATGATGCTTCTTTCAACGGAGCTATTGGTCAAATTCAATTGGTTAAAACATCATTCGGATATCACATTGTTGAGGTATTAGGACAAGCTGACCGTGTTACACCTGAACTAGCAATTGTATCTAAAGTTGTTCGTCCAAGTGAAAATACAATGCGAGCTATTGAAGGGAATGCTTATAACTACATCTATGCATTAGATGGTATGGCAGGAGATTCTACTTTTAATAAATTGGCATTGGATAGCAGTAAAGAAGTTCAATCAACACGAATTTTCCTTTCAAATGATTACGTTTTAGGTGTAAACAATTCTAAGTCAATGTTAAAATATGCATTTAACAAGAACACGACTGAAGGAACTGTTTCAGATCCAATTTTGGATGGAGATAAATATGTTGTAGCAATTGTTAACAATGTAATTGAAGAAGGTGTTCCAAGTTTTGAAGATGTTAAAGAAGTAATGAGAGCTCCTGCTTTAATTGATAAGCAAGCAACAGCATACATTGCAAAAATGTCTAACCACGCTTCTCTAGAAGATGCAGGTGGAGTATTGACAAATGGATTGGTAAGAAAAGCTGAAGTTACTTTTAACAGCAAATCAGTATTTAACGGTGGACGACCTGAGCCAGCTATAATCGGAATGTTGTTTACGAACATCCCAGTTGGTAAGCCTTTGGTTCCTATTCAAGGAGAAGAAGGAGTATATGTGTTTATGGTAGATGCTGTAACTCCTGCTGAAGAAACAACTGATTTAGCTAAGATCACAGATCCAATGAGAGTTAAACGTTCTCAATCATCTGATACACGTGTAATCAAAGCGCTTAGAGAAAAAGCGGATTTGGTTGATAACAGAAGAAAAATAGAATTCCAATAGGAATAACAATTTTAGATAAGCTTAGCCTTGCCCTTTTACTCAGTTTCAATTGAGTTAAAAAGGCAAGGCTTTTTTTATGGACTTAAAATTGACTAACTTCGAACATAATCTAATTTATGGCAATGGAAAAAAGACATCCACAAGATTCAATTTCGACAACAACTAAAGTGGTTTTACCTAATGATACGAATACGCTCGGGAATCTTTTCGGCGGTTCTCTTTTAGCTTGGATTGATGAAATTGGAGCAGTCGCAGCGCACCGCCATTCTGGTAGGGTTGCCGTAACTGCAGCAATTAATAATGTGTCTTTTTCCAAGCCTGTTGAATTAGGAGCGATTGTTACGCTTTGCGCTAAAGTTTCTAGAGCTTTTAGCTCATCAATGGAGGTAATCATAGATGTTTTTGTAGAAGACCGTATTACAGGCGAAAAAACGTCTAGTAACCAAGCAATATTAACTTTTGTGGCCGTGGATCAAAATGGGCGCACTATTAATGTGCCTGAAATTTTGCCCGAAACAGAAGAAGAAAAGAAAAGATTTGACGCCGCACTAAGAAGAAGACAATTGAGTTTGTTGATTGCTGGTAGAATTAAAGCGGATCAGGCGACTGAGCTCAAGGCTTTATTTGATATGTAAATCACCTCCTAATTTCAAAAGCCAATCGGCTATCAATTTTTGTGGGCGTAAACTACTGATTGATTGTTTTTGAAATAGCCTCCAAATCTTGATTCTCCATGCATTTAAAGTGCTTTTTAGGACATTGCTGATAACCTATTTTTGAGCAAGGTCTGCAAGAGAGTTCTACTTCGTGAATCGAATATTTGCTGCCTTCTTGTGGTAAATAAGGATACATCCCTAAAGCAGGAACTGTATTACCCCAGATGGATATTATTTCTTTTTGAAAAGCACTTGCAATGTGCATTAGTCCGGTGTCATGAGAAATAACCTTGGCCGATTGTTTTAAAACGGAAGCAGATTGGTTTAAAGATAATTCGCCACAAAGGTTGATGGTGTTGTTTTTACTTTGTTCGGTAATGAATTCACCTACCTCTTTATCTCCTGGCCCACCCAATAAAACTACTGGGGCATTAATTTTCGAAATTAGTGAAACTATTTTTTCCTTAGTTAAACGCTTTGTTGCAAATTGAGCACCTATTGAAAATGCCATGAATGGAGTTGTAATTCCATGTTCAGGTAAATTCACATGATCATTTTCAGTGATGAAAAAATCCAACCCCTTTTGATCATTCACTACACCTAGTTTTTCCACTGTTTTGAAATAACGATCCACTATGTGGATATCAGGCATTTTATTCCATTTAAAGGTGGTCAACAAAAATTTCTGCACATTTAATTTTGGAAATGCAGCACTGGCTTTGCCAAGTTTTTGTTTTAGTCGGAAGGTGCGTAAATTGTGGTGTAAGTCAATTACAAAATCATAACCTTCACTTTGTAAATCTTTACTTATTTCATCAATTTCTTCTTTAATGGAATATACCTTGTCAACAAATGGGTTATTCGCTAAAATGCCAGCGTATTGCGCTTTTGTTAAATAATGAATAGTGCAGTTTGGATAAGTGTTTTTTAAACACCTTAATACTGGGCTTGTTAAAACAATGTCTCCAATTGAGCTAAACCTTATGACTAAAAACTTTTTCAATGCGGGCTAAAGTTAATCATTTGGAGGTAATGAATTGTAGAAATTCTAATACGGAACATCCGTTATTTAACAAAAAATTAGGAGGGGTGCTTTTATTTTTCGCGTTTATTTGTTTTAAACTATTGCTGATGAACCCGAGATCACTGTTTCTTTTCTTTTTATTTATTACGAGTGTTGGATCATTCGGACAGGATTTAACAGTTTATCGACAGTTAGTTTACCATTTGGATTCATTAATGGAGAGTGAAAAATTTGAAGAAGCCGCCGTGCTTTATGATACACTTTTTGCCAATTATGATTTTTTTGTGGATGACGGCGAGTACATTAATGGAGCTGAAGCAAATGTGATGGCTGGAAGACCTGAAAGGGCTTGTGACTTTATAGAGCATATCGTTTTTAGAAAATTTGGTTTATATACAGATTATGAAGCTTTGACTTCAAATTTGTACTTAATGCCTTTACAAGGTAATGAACGTTGGAATTTGATTTTAGCGCGTGTGCAGGAAAACTATCGCGTTATTGTCAGTAGTGAAAGTGAAAAACTAAAGGCAGATCTAGAGCTAATGTATTCGGACTATTTGGCTGAACGTAGTTATATTTATGCTTATTCAAATGCCTATGGCACCGATTCTAAAGAAGTTCAACTGCTGAGAGATTCAATGGCTTATCATGATTCAATTAATGAAATTAAACTGATAAATTTTATCGAATCTAATGGGATTGTAAGCCAAAACCAGGTGGGTACACAAGGGATAATATCCTTTTTTTTGATACTTAACATTACTGACACAAGTGTTAGAATGAATTATTTGCCATTGGTTGAAGAAGCATTTGAAAAACAAAAAATATCTGCTCGTTCTTATGCTACTTATGTGGATATTTTGCAGATGGATAAAGGATTGCATCAGATCTATGGTACACGGTTTGAGTTTGTTGATTCGACAGAGAAGTTTGACTTTTTGCCAGTTCAAAATCCAGAATCGCTAGAGGAGAGACGTGCTGAAATTGGTTTAATGCCAATGAAAAAATATGCCCGATTGATGGGGTTAAGGTGGAGACCCTAAGTTTTAAACGGTTTAGCTAATAGTTGTGTTTTTTTTGATTAGGGTAAAAGACTCTTTTATAACGAAATAGGTTTGATTTCTGATTGATTTTATTATGTTTGCATAACAAATTCAAAACCATCCTATGAAAATTAACCAATTAATTGTTTACGGACTATTGGTATTTACTGCCGTGTCTTGTAAAAAAGAAGAAGTAGAAAACCCTTCAGAAATAATGTCTACTAATGACATCAATTCTCACTTATACAGAGAAGTAGAAAAGCAAGGGGTTTATAATTGGAGCACGGCTTCAGATGAACTATTATGGAGTGCAGGAATGCAAAGTGACTCTATATTTGCCATTGGCTATCAACCAGAATCTTTTGTAGATATCAATTCAAAAATGCATACTCTAAATATCGAATCGAGTGAATGGATTCAAGTTAGAGATGAAATTTTAGAGTTCATTTTAATTGAAGAGCAAAAACTAAACCCGAATAAAACAATAGAGGATTTGTTGCCGTTCGGATATCCAACTGTTGTGCCTTCTATGGCGATTTATTTAACCAGTTTCGAAGCTGTTCAAAAATTAAGAACAATGGGAACTATTCGTTATTTCGAACCAATGGGGTATGAATTGCCACCATTAAATGCAAATACAAGTGACCGAAGTTCTTCAGGTTGTGGAGGAAGTCCTGATTATGGATTAAACCCGCTGGATTATGAGACAATTGTCCCAGGAATTAAACAATCATGGCATCATGGAACTTCAAATATCAGTTCAGCTTGGGGTTCAGCAACTGGTGATGATGTGACTATTGCTATAATTGATACTGGAATTTCAGATGATCAGGATAATTTAAACGGCAATTTTAATAGCGGATATTCCTCGGGCAGAACAGTTGAGCAAATAAGTACGCACTACACCGGAAGATGGTGGTGGAGATCTTTAGAGGCGCCGCACGATCAATGTGGGCATGGTACTGAAATGGCTGGATTAGCAGCTGCTCCTAGAAGTACTGATGGAAATGCTGTAGGCGTTGCATATAATTGTGATTTAATTGGATTTAGAGCAGTAAGTGACGTGTTTATCTCTTCTTCAAATGAGAAAAATGGCGTAAAAGATGCTTTAATCATTGCTGGAGGAAGAGCGGATGTAAAAGTAATTAGTATGTCTTTAGGAACTCCTTTTTATAGCGGAACAGTGGCTGATGGAATTTACTATGCTTATGGAAGCGGTAAATCGATTTTCTCTGCCGCTGGAACTTCATTTGCATGGACTTCTGGATTTGGAGTTATCTTCCCAGCATCTATGTCGCAAACAATTGCTGTGACCGGAGTAAAAGAAGGCGAAACAGAATCTTGTGATGTTTGTCATGATGGATCTGCTGTTGATTTTACAATGATTATGGAACGATCTGCAGATGCAGACAGACATGCTTTAACCTTGGCAACTTTCGCGGATCAATCGACTTATGTTGGAGGTTCGTCTTGCGCAACGGCAAGTGTTGCAGGAATCGCAGCTTTGGTTTATTCTAATAATCCCGGCATTACTAGAGATGAAGTTTATGATCGACTAAAAGAAAATGCTTCTAATTATCCCGTTGCAGACGGAGATCATGGATGGGGTGTAATTGATGCAAACGCAGCTGTAGGAGATTAAAAATAAGAATTACCCACTTTTAAAAACGTCTCAAATTAATTTTTGAGGCGTTTTTTTATGCCTTTGCTTTGGTGTCTATTGAAATGGTAACGGGACCGTCATTAATTAAACTCACTTTCATGTCGGCACCAAATTCTCCACTTGCAACAGGTTTCCCTATTGTTTTACCTAATGCTGTTTTAAAGCTTTCATAAAGTGGAATGGCTACCTCTGGTCGTGCGGCTTTAATATAGGATGGTCGATTACCTTTTTTTGTTTTGGCGTGTAAAGTAAATTGGCTTATAACAAGAGCTTCTCCCTGAATATCCAATAATGAAAGATTCATTAAACCCTCATTATCTGCAAAAATTCGGAGATTGGCTATTTTCTTTACTAACCAATTAATATCGTCTTGCGTATCCTCGTTTTCTATACCTACAAGTACCAATAATCCAGTACCAATTTCTCCGTGAACGGATTTGTCAATTCGTACAGCAGCTTCAGAAACTCGTTGCAATACAACTCGCATAGCTTTATTTGTAAATATCTTTTCTAAAGGTTTCGTCCTCGTCTTCTTCCAACATTTTAACGTAGTTAAGGTAACGGCTTTCTGCAATTCTATCCTCAATAAAAGCTTGTTGCACGGCACATTTAGGTTCTTTAATGTGTTGGCAATTATTAAATTTACAATCGGGCAATAACTCCCTCATTTCTGGAAAATAATGCGAAAGTTCTTTTTTATCAAAATCAATAAGACCAAAAGCTCTTATTCCTGGAGTGTCAATAATAAATCCGCCAGTTGCTAGTTCAAACATCTCAGCAAAAGTTGTCGTGTGCAATCCAGATGAATGACTCTTTGAAATTTGGGCGGTTTTTAAACTTAAATTTTGATCAAGTGTGTTAACTAAGGTTGATTTTCCGACACCACTATGTCCGCCAAACATAACTTTTTTACCTTTAATTTCTGCCTTTAAAAATTCAACAGATGAGGCTTGCTTTGCAGAGATTGTTAAACAACGATAACCAGCATTTTCATAAATCTGTTTCATGGAATCGAGCTGGTCGAGTTCTGCGGCGGTATAAAGATCAATTTTATTAAAAAGTAGGGTTACAGGAATGTGATACGCTTCAGCCGTAACTAAAAATCGATCAATAAAACCTGTTTGAGTTTGTGGCGACACTAGCGTAACAATTAAATACACGCAATCAATATTTGCCGCTAGAATATGTGATCGTTTACTGAGATTAATTGATTTTCGAATAACGTAGTTTTTACGCGGGAGTATTTTTTTTATGACTCCTGTCTGCTCTTCATCATCCTTTGTTTGCTCAATGTCAAATTCAATTTCATCTCCAACAGCAATGGGATTGGTAGACTTAATACCTGCTAAACGTAATTTACCACGTATTCTACAATCCCAATGTTTTCCATCAGCATCAATTACTTTATACCAACTTCCCGTTGACTTTATGACCGTTCCTTGTTTCAGAATTGTTGTTTTGCTGTAAAATTAGGCAATAATTTGAGTTAATTGCCTTCAAAATCTAAAGATGATAAGTTTTAAATGTTTGATAAAAAGCGCTTTCTTTAATCTGAGGTGGTTCATTTTCACAATTAGATTATCTTTGACGCCATGCAAAAACTCTCCATAATAATTCCAGTGTATAATGAGGCGCGAACAATTGCCGAAGTAATGCACGTGATTAGTAACTTGGAGTTGGTAGGAGGAATCCAAAAAGAAATCATTGTTGTAAATGATTGTTCAACAGATGGAAGCCGTGATGAGATTGAGACTGCAGCAGTAGTTTTAAATAGCCCTAACATCACTATTTTGCATCATGAAAAGAATCAAGGTAAAGGTGGTGCCATTCATACCGGAATAAAAAAAGCAACTGGAGATTATACTATAATTCAAGATGCAGATTTGGAATTAGAGCCTAATGAGATTAATTTTTTAATAAAAGCCGTAACTGAGGGCAACGCAGATGTGGTTTATGGTTCTCGTTTTCTTGGTGCAAAAGTGAAAGGTGGATCGTTGCTTAGTAATATGGCCAATAGTTTTTTAACTCGCTTATCCAATTGGATTTTTGGAATTAAAATTACGGATATGGAAACTTGTTATAAACTGGTTCCCACCAAAGAGTTTAAGTCACTTAAATTAATTGAAAAACGTTTTGGATTTGAGCCAGAAATAACAGCTAAACTTGCTAAAAATAAGTCGTTAAAATGGGCAGAGGTACCAATTACTTATAATGCCAGAACGGAGGAGCAAGGAAAAAAAATTGGTTGGAAAGATGGTTTCCGTGCTATCTGGTGTATTCTCAAATACGGATTGGGTAAATAAGAATTATTCCAAGAATGAATCCCTTCTTACTTGTTGACACTGAGAGATATTCAGAATGAAAGTCCAGGTTTTATTGTATTGTACAAATGACATTAACGACTAATGCATTAAAATACGCCCTAATCAAGGCCTTACCATTTATCAAAAATTAACGAATTTTAGTAAATTCAAAACTTTACTTCCTTACCTTTACAAGTTAGCCTTTTATAAAGTGAATAAAAAACAAGAAAAATACGATAAAGCATATTTGAGAATGGCTCAGGAATGGGCAAAGCTTTCTCATTGCAATCGAAAGCAAGTAGGTGCATTAATCGTTAAAAATAATACGATTATATCTGACGGATATAATGGTACACCATCTGGTTTTACCAATTCGTGCGAAGATGAAAATGGGGATACCCATTGGTATGTGCTGCATGCAGAAGCGAATGCTTTATTGAAGGTTGTAAGATCTTCTCAAAATGCGGAAGGCGCCACGTTATATATTACACTTTCTCCATGTAAAGAATGTAGTAAATTGGTTATTCAGGCAGGAATTAAAAGGGTGGTTTATTTAAACGAGTATAAAGATATTTCTGGGATCGAATTTTTAAAAGAATTTGGTATCGCAATTAATCATATTAAAGAGTTATGACAGAAGGAGAACAAAATAAGCAAGAGGTGAAAGAACCGAGTGGAAGCAATTACGTTTTCCTTATTCCAATATTAATGGGGGTTACTTTAGCCATTGGTGTGTGGTTGGGTACAATGTTTATTCCTAGTGGAGGCGGAGGAACTGAGCAAATAATCGCCGATAACAGTAATAAATTCAATGCAATTCTTGAAATAATTGAAGATAATTATGTGGATTCAGTGGATAATGAAATGCTAATTGAAAGTTCTATTCAAGGGATGATTGAAAAATTAGATCCGCATAGTTCTTATATTCCTGCACGTGATTTAGAACGTGTAAATGAGCAGCTTGCTGGTAAATTTGGAGGAGTTGGTATTCGTTTTTTAATTCATAATGATACCTTGGTTGCAACGCATATTATGCCCAATTCTCCTTCTCTTAAAGCAGGAATGTTTCCTGGAGATCGATTGATTGAAGTGGATGGAGAAGATATTGCACAGGGAGATGTGACCAATGAAAAGGTGATGGAGTTGCTGAAAGGAACGGAAGGTTCTGAAGTAAAAGTTAAAATTTATCGAAAAGGGTTAATCAAAGATTTAACCATTACTCGTGGATCAATAGGTGTGAGTAGTATTGATGCTGCTATTATGTTAACACCAGAAATTGGTTTTATTAAACTAAATAGTTTTACTCGTTTTGCAGGAGAAGAATTTCGTGAAGCCGCACAAATATTAAAAGATCAAGGAATGAAAAAACTTGTTTTCGATCTTAGAAATAATGGTGGTGGTTATATGGAAGATGCAACAGACATTGCAGATGAATTTTTAGAAGCCGGAAAACTTATAGTTTATACTGAAGGCCGTATGGATCCTCGTGATGATTATTGGTCTTCTTCAAGAGGAATACTGGAAGAAACAGATGTGGTTGTTTTAATCAACTCATTGTCTGCTTCTGCAAGTGAAATTGTTGCAGGTGCAATTCAAGATAATGATAGAGGGTACATTATGGGAAGACGTTCTTTCGGTAAAGGATTAGTTCAAGACCAAAAAGAATTGACAGACGGAAGTGCATTGCGCCTTACCATTTCTCGTTATTATACGCCAACTGGCAGAAGTATCCAAAAACCATATGGCGAAGGGGTAGATTATGAAAATGATTATTTCTCTCGATTTGAAAGTGGAGAGTTAATGAATGAGGACAGTGTGAAGTTTGATGAGTCACTCAAATTTGTAACAGAAGGCGGTCGAGTAGTGTACGGCGGTGGCGGCATTTATCCTGATACTTTTATTCCTAATGATACTTCTGGAGCATCTTATTATTTAACCGAATTGTATTATATGGGAGTCTTTAATCACTGGGCAATTGATTATTTGGACAAGAATAGAACTCGTTTAAAAGATTTTAATGTATTTAATCGTGATTTTAACGTAACGGTGGGTATGTTTGAGCAATTTATCGCCTATGCAGAAACGTTAGGTGTTGAACGTAAACCTATTGATATTGTAACTTCGAGAGAGGTGATTAAAAATAGAATGAAAGCCGAGATTGCAAGACACGTATGGCAGGATAATGGTTACTATACTGTTTATTTAGAGGATGACCTAGATGTGCAAAGTGCATTAGATCACTTTAGATAGAATTTTTCATTGATTAATTGTAAGTAATTGCAGAGTTCAACTACTAACTAAAAAAATTAATTTGAAGTATGGCGACATTACATGAGGAGGTAAAAGATTATTACGGGAAAGAGTTAGGAAATTCTGAGGATTTAAAAACGAATGCTTGTTGCACGTTAACAGCTCCACCAAAATATATTTTAGATGCATTAAGTGAAGTGCATGACGAAGTTCAAGCCAAATATTATGGCTGCGGATTAACAATTCCATTTGAGGTTGAAGGACTACGAATACTAGATTTAGGATCAGGTAGCGGACGTGATTGTTATATTGCTAGTAAACTAGTTGGAGAGAACGGTTTTGTGGTAGGAGTAGACATGACTGATGAGCAATTAGAAGTTGCTAATCGACATATTGATTACCATACTGAAAAATTTGGTTATACTAAGCCAAATGTATCCTTCATTAAAGGAAATATTGAACGATTAGATGAATTGAATTTTGAGGAAGGAAGCTTTGATTTAATTATTTCTAATTGTGTGGTGAACTTGGCAGAAGACAAACAAAAAGTATTGAATGATGGTTACCGTTTATTGAAGCCAGGCGGTGAAATGTATTTTTCGGATGTTTATTCAGATAGAAGAGTTCCAGTTGCTTTGCAAAAAGATCCCGTATTATGGGGAGAGTGTTTGAGTGGTGCTTTATATTGGAATGACTTTTTAAACTTTGCTAAAAAAGCTGGGTTTACAGATCCGCGCGCAGTTGAAAATAAACCCATTACAATTGAGAATAAAGAGGTAGAAGAGAAAGTAGGGGAGTTAGAGTTTTATTCAGTGACTTACCGTTTATTTAAATTGGACGGATTGGAGAGTGACTGTGAAGATTATGGGCAAGCAGCAGTATATAAAGGATCAATTAAAGGTGCTGAAGCAGCTTTTGATTTAGATGATCATCATCATTTCTCTAAAGGTAAAATAATGACTGTTTGCGGAAATACTTATATGATGCTGAACGATACACGTTTTAAAGATCATTTTGAGTTTTATGGAACTTGGGATACACATTACGGAATTTTTGAAGGTTGCGGTGGCGCTATGCCCTTTAGCCTAGAAGATGGTGCTGACGGAGCTCCGTGTTGCTAGAATCGATATTGAAAATTAAATACAAAATGCCATTTCTATACAGAAGTGGCATTTTTGCTATATAAAAAGGCTATAGTGTTTTTTGATTTATTTGATTAAAAAAGGCATCACGATAAGTATTTCCAATAGGAAGTTCTTGGTCATTAATAAAAACGCTTTGACTAGATGTTCGTTGGATTTGGGAGAGTGAAATAATGTATGATTTGTGAATCTTGATGAACCTATCTTTTGGTAAAGAATCTTCTGTATGTTTTAAAGTACTATGTGTTATAATCCGTTTGCCTGGTAGATAAATGATGATGTAATTTCGGGATGCTTCAACATAGCATATGTCTTTTAAAAAAATGCGTTCAAAATTGTTTTTACCATCTGTTTTTACAAATAAATAAGTAGCAGGCTCTTCCAAACTTTTGGATGGAATATCCTTTTTGTCTGCATTGAGCTTCAAAACCGCTTCGTAAAACCTTTCAAATTCAAAAGGTTTTAATAAATAGTCAACTGCTTTTGAGTCATAGCTCTCAAGGGCAAATTGTGGGTAAGCCGTTGTGAAAATTATCTTCACTTTTTGTTTAACAATCTTTGCAAGTTGGATTCCTGTTAGGTGAGGCATTTGAATGTCTAAGAAAACAACATCTATTTGTTCCTCCTCAATTATTTTAAGTGCTTCTATTGGATCATGAACAGCTTTGTGGATCTTTAAGAATGATATTCTCTCAACAAAATTTGACAATAATCTTAAAGCCGGTGGTTCGTCATCTACCAATAAACAGTTCAATTGTTTAGTCATTTTGTAATGGGATTTTTAAATGTGCTCTAAATCGATTTTCTTTAAGCTCGTAATTTAGGAGATATTCTTGTTTGTAAATTGCTTTTAAACGTGTTTCAATGTTTTGAGAACCAATACCAGAAGTTGAATAATTATCTGAGGATAAAAGAGCGTTTTCGGTAAGTAATTCCAAAGAATTGCTAGTAACATTAATTAGGATGGTGGCTTTAGCCTTTTTGTCGTTTACTTTTCCGTGTTTAAAAAGGTTTTCAATAAAATGAATTAGGATAAGAGACGGTATTTGTTGTTGGTTGATTTCGCCAGTTATTTTAAAATCAACATTTAATTGATCCTCGAAGCGCAATTGATAGAAGTAAATATAATCGTTTATAAAACGAACTTCATTTTTTAAAC
>CAKZPK010000449.1 GCA_937139035.1 uncultured Crocinitomix sp.
ATTATTAAAAAGGGCGGTGAAATTTCTGAGCAATTAATTAATCAACCCCGAGAAATTAAGCAATGTTCTTTTGAACGTATTTATTTTTCAAGACCTGGGGATAAAGATATCTATCACGAACGAAAAGAATTAGGGAAACTAATTGTTCCGCAGACAGTTGAAGCAATTGACGGAGAAGTGGACAATTCTGTATTTTCGTACATCCCAAACACGGCTGAAACTTCGTTTTTTGGCTTAGTCAAAGGATTAGAAAAATATCAAAACAAAGTGAAGTTTGATTTGATAAAAGCAGCAGGTGACAAACTTTCGGATGAAGAATTGGAGAAAATTCTGGCGAAACGAACCCGCGTAGAGAAAATTGCAATCAAAGATACTAAGCTTCGTACTTTCATCTCGCAAGATGATGGCCGAGAAGATTTAGTTGCCCATGTTTATGACATTACGTATGGTACTGTTCGTGAGCATAAAGACAACTTAGTAGTGGTTGATGATTCTATTGTTCGTGGAACAACTTTAAAAAAGAGTATCCTACGAATTTTGGATCGTTTAAACCCGAAACGAATTGTTGTTGTTTCTAGTGCACCTCAAATTCGATACCCTGATTGTTATGGTATTGACATGGCTAAAATGGGAGATTTCATTGCTTTTGTTGCTGCAATAGAGTTGTTAAAAGAATCTGGGCAGGAACATATCATAGATGAGACTTACAAAATGTGTAAGGAGCAGGAAGAGCTCAAGAAAGAGAAAATTGAAAACTACGTAAAGAACATTTACAAACCTTTCACAGCTCAAGCCATTTCTGACAAAGTTGCGGAATTATTAACTCCACCAGACATCAATGCTGAAGTAAAAATAATCTATCAATCGATTGAAAACTTACATAAAGCTTGTCCTAATCATACAGGTGATTGGTACTTTACTGGTGACTACCCTACTCCTGGAGGAAATAAAGTTGTCAATAAGGCATTTATTAATTACATTGAAGGAAGCAGCGCTCGCGCCTACTAATTCATCAAATTATATAAAAAATTGAACCCGTTAATGCTAAGCATTAACGGGTTCGTTTGTTACGTCCTGCTCCCACATAGGACGCAACAGTTTTTTATTATGAAATAATTTGTATCAAAGGTCAATTGTAAACGCTAAGCTATCGATTGTTTTCAGATGTACACAAATTTTCTCGCCGAACTGCTTGGTTTTATCGTTTAACGACATTCTACCCACTTTAATAGGTTTTAATACTTAATCCGTCGACAACTTAAAAAGACACTTTTTAAGTTTCTGAAACTTATATATTTAGATATTTCCCTCCATTTGAAACGTTCAAAACTCATACCAATTAAAAGTCAATAATTAGAACTTATATTATTGGTATTCAATTCAAAAAAGACGGATGACTTGTTCCTTTTAAAACTATTAGGAATTATTTTTTCACTGATTTCTTTGCAATCACCTTTTTCAAGGTTAAATCAAAACCAATTTTGAGTCCAATAAAAACAAAAATGATTACAGCATTTGGCAGAGAGAACTTCAACCATAAAAACCCGCCGAGTGCAAACAATAGCAGAATGATCAATCCACTTACTGCTTCCCAAAACAAATACGGTTTATAGTTTAGTTTTAAATATTGGCGCCGTGCATAAAAGGTAAATTGATCCTTTAAATGATAGACAAATAGCACTAAAGGAAACAAAAGCCACAACTCTGATATAGCAAAATCATAAAATCCATCAAGGACTTCAGTTTGCGTCATCTTTTGAGTCTCGATTATCAAATAATTAAAACCTATTAACTCAGCAAAAAAGAAGACTGTAAATGTAAATACTGAAAGTAATAACAACTGAATTCCAGCGGATTGCTGTCCCTTAACATTCACCCAATGAGCCCTTCTAAAGTATAGAATCTGAGAACACAAGTGATCAATCAAATAGTAAACTCCAATAATTAAAATATCCCAATCAAAAAAGAAATAACCCAATAGTGGGAATACTATTTCAATTGCATATTGCTGAATGAATGGATTCCTCAATTTCTGAGTCCAGCTCATTATTGCAACCTATTCAAATTATCTTTTGCCAATTGAAAATTAGGATTCGCCTCAACAGCTCTTTGATACGCTTTTTTAGCGTTATCAATATCTCCTTTTGTTTCGTATGCCAATCCTAAATTATTATAAGCTTGAAAGTAACCTGGATCACACTCTGTAGCCTTGTCGAAATAATAAATAGCACTATCCAATTCCTGCGTTATTAACAAATGAACATAACCTTGATTGTAATAAGGGTCTGCCCAAGTAGAATCCAAGGTGTTTAATTTACGATAGGCTCCTAAAGCATCATCAACATTTCCTCTCGTTTGATGATACATTCCAATGTTGTACCACGCCTCTTGACTTTCTGGATAAATGTCTAATGCTGAATTGTAGTATTCTAATGATAATTCTGACCCCGCTTGATCATACATTACCCCCATCTCAATATAAGCAGAGTAATATTCAGGATCTTGCTCTACACAAGTTTGAAAAGAAGAAACTGCAATATCCCAACTTTCTTGGCGCCCTGTTTCATAATAATCCGAACGATAAACGATACCACGCATAAAATATGCTTCAGCTAAATGCGGATCCACTGTTAAAGCAGAACTTATATAAATATCAGCCATTGCAGAGTTATTCAATAAAGCATACAGCTTACTCATTCCAATTAATGCCCCAGTGTTGGAACTGTCTCGCTCTAAAATGTATTCATAATGAAACTTACTTGTATCCAAATGTGTCATTGACAATTGAAGGTTTCCATACAATAAACGCACATCCATATTATTGGAATCAATTTCAATTGCTTTTTCCAAATCAGCTTTTGACATGGCTACATCTCCTTTTGCTAAGATGTAAACCGCACGCTTAAATAACCAATCAGAACTTTTAGGGTTTGCTGCCACTTGCTCGTTAAAGAATTTTAATGAATCAAACGGAACAGCAGTTGTATCATCAGTTTGTTCAAGAATATCAGTTAAATCTTGAGGCTGGTCAGAATCACCACTGCACGCAGCGAAAGCTAGAAGACAAATAGTAATGTAAAGGTATTTCACAGTTAGATTTTTTTGTAAAATTAGCACTTTAAGTCAATTTTGTATAGGCTATTTATTAAATGGTAGTTAAAATATAGCCTTATGAAAATATTGTTTCAACTTTTTGTCATATTTAAATCACTTTGTGATAATATCATCAAAAGTTCATGTTTCCTTAAAATTAAACTAAATTTACCCACTTAATTTTACGTAGAATTATGGAATACATCAGTGTTTTTGATATGCTCAAGATAGGAGTAGGACCTTCTAGTTCACACACCCTTGGGCCTTGGCGTGCTGCAGAGACTTGGCTTCAGCATCTTGCCGAAAACCACTGGTTAAACCTAACGGATTCTATTCGTATTGATTTGTACGGTTCGCTTTCAATGACTGGAAAAGGTCACGCAACAGACATGGCTCTAGTATTAGGACTATCGGGTAAAGATCCTGAACGAATGCCTGTTGCAGAAATTGAATCAACCATTGAAATGGTTAGAAATGAATCTCGCTTATTATTAGGAAACAACAAACGTATTACCTTCAATATTTTAGATGATATTCATTTTAACAATGAGTTCCTACCCTTTCATTCTAATGGGATGAAATTCACCGCATATCGATCAGGTGAAATTTTGTCACAAGAAGTATTTTATTCAATTGGTGGAGGGTTTGTTGTGCAAGAACGCAACGACCAACACGCCGTGGAATTTGTAAACGCCGGAGACTACCCTTACCCTATTGAGAATGCAACACGCCTTTCGAAATACTGTGCAGATACAGGTTTATCAATTTCAGATATTGTTTTAGAAAACGAAAAAACACTTCGTACTGGAGAAGAAATAGATGCTGAATTACACCGCATTTGGGACACCATGTTAGAATGCATGTACTTAGGTTGTCACACTGAAGGACGTTTACCTGGAGGACTGAAGGTAAAAAGAAGAGCAGGTGATTCGCATCAAAATTTGATTGGAGCAGCAAGCTATAATAATCCGCTAGAGTGGATTGAAGAAATACGAAACACAGAAGTTAAATTTAGACAAATATTAAAATGGGTAAGCTGCTTTGCACTTGCGGTTAACGAGGTTAACGCATCCTTTGGTAGAGTTGTTACGGCCCCAACCAATGGAAGCGCAGGTGTAATACCTTCGGTTTTAATGTACTATTTAGTCATTGAAAATCATAAGGCAGATTTTTCTCATATCAAAAAATTCTTGTTAGTTGCGGGAGAAATAGGAAGCATCTTCAAAAAAGGAGCAACTATTTCAGCAGCAATGGGCGGTTGTCAAGCTGAAATTGGAGTTTCATCTGCCATGGCGGCTGCAGCATTAACAGAACTATTAGGAGGAAGTCCTGAACAAGTTATGATTGCTGCTGAAATTGCCATGGAGCACCATTTAGGTTTAACCTGTGACCCTATAGGAGGTTTGGTTCAAATTCCGTGCATAGAACGTAATGCAATGGGAGCTATAAAAGCAATTAATGCAGCAGAATTAGCACTAGATACAGATCCTAATGATGTGAAAGTTCCGCTGGACGAAGTTGTTAATACAATGCGTGAAACGGCTGAAGATATGCACACAAAATATAAAGAAACTTCGCAAGGAGGACTTGCCATACGCGTTGCTTTGGCTGATTGCTAATTTTATAAGAAATGTTAATTGCGTAGGATGTAATAATTGTTAGAATCATGATTCGGAATTCAACCTTTTTACTACTACTCCTATTTTCTTTTTATCAATGTGCTGATCAGAAGTTAAAAGAGCCGAATGCCATTCAAATTGAACAACCTAATTCTCCTGATAAAAACCACTTACCAGAAGACAAAAAACCAGACATTCCTTATTTTCCATGGATCAACAATGGAATAATTACTTACAATGATACACTTTCTGAAATTTGGTATGAGGAAACTTTAGTTTCTTTCAATTTTCAAAAGCACTTGCACCCATGGGAAGCGCAATCACCTAATAATTGGGAAGAGGAGTCAGGTCCAATCTACTATCGAGGATTTTATGACCAACTTGACCAAGAAACAAATTTTACTGAAGAAAAAGTATTGGACTATGTCACAAAAATAGACAGTGCACATGATTATTTCATGGAAAACTACTTGGAGAGAGGAGACTTAGAAGCCGGAACTGCCACTTGGAAATCGATACAAATAATCAAAGCATACCTGTTTGAAAAAATAGGTGATTGGGAAAAAGCCGAGGAACTACTAATAGCCAACAGTCAACTAGAACCTTCCAATTATCTCACTCTTCATTCAATCTCTATCCCTGTTTTATATGAAAAATATGGAAAAGAAGAGGTTATGATAGAAATCAAAACACTTTCATCAACAGAAACCGTCCAATACATTCATGGAATTTTATTTGATCTAGAAGTCATTCGAGCGCGTTTTCGAGACAAATCAATGACTTGGGAGGCTTATTTCGAGATTGCCTTTGAGCAATACGAAAAGTATGGACTTGATTAAAAAAACAGCTATTGACAAGATTATCAATGAATTGTTACTCAGATTAACGAGTTGTTAATAATCGTTAACATTTTTTAACAGCACCTTAACGACTCTCCCTACGCGCTCTCCGTAACTTTACATAGTTAGAATGGTAAATAATAATTATGGAAGAATTGGATCAAAATAATTCAGTGCAAACTATCGAAGAAATCAACGCTAAAATTCAGCAGGAAAGTAGCTTTTTAGATGTTATGAATGCCGAGATTAGCAAAGTAATTATTGGTCAACAATATATGATCGATCGATTAATGATTGGCTTATTAGCTAATGGACATGTTTTGTTAGAAGGTGTTCCTGGATTAGCAAAAACGTTGGCTATTAAAACCCTTTCAGATACTATTGGAGGGAACTTTAATCGCGTTCAATTTACACCAGACCTTTTACCTGCCGACATTATTGGTACAATGATTTACAATCAAAAAAAGGAAGAATTTACTGTAAAAAAGGGACCTGTTTTTGCCAACTTTATTTTGGCTGATGAAATTAACCGTGCCCCTGCAAAGGTGCAAAGTGCATTGTTAGAAGCCATGCAAGAAAGACAAGTTACTTTAGGACAAACGACGCATAAGTTGCCGAAACCATTCTTAGTTATGGCAACACAAAACCCGGTTGAACAAGAAGGAACATATCCTTTACCAGAAGCACAAGTTGATCGATTTATGCTAAAGGTATATTTAGATTACCCTAGTAAAGCCGAGGAACAAGAAATCGTTCGAAAAAGCATTTCAACTGCAGGTTTCCCTAAAGCCAATGCCGTTGTAAGTATTGATCAAATTTTAAAAGCAAAAGAGCTTGTTAAAGAAATTTACTTAGACGAAAAAATAGAAAAATATATTGTGGATTTAGTTTACGCAACACGTACTCCAGAAGCATACGGTTTGAATGATTTGAAACACTTAATTGGTTTTGGAGCATCTCCGCGGGCATCCATTAACATGGCTTTAGCCGCAAAGGCCTATGCCTTTTTAAATAAACGTGGCTTTGTTATTCCTGAAGATGTAAGAGCTGTATGTCCAGATGTGTTACGCCATAGAATAGGATTAACCTATGAAGCCGAAGCTGAAGACATTACTCAGTCTGATATCGTTAAAAAAATCATGGATTTTGTTGAAGTACCATAATTGGTTTCTGAACTAAAGACTAAAGACTAAAGACTAAAGAAACATCTTAAAAACGTAAAAGCACAAATTAATTGGAAACGAAAGAACTCATAAAGAAAGTACGTAAGATTGAGATAAAGACGAAACACTTGTCCAATCAAATCTTCTCGGGTGAATATCACTCGGCGTTTAAAGGAAGAGGTATGGCTTTTAGTGAGGTGCGTGAATATGCAGTAGGAGACGAAATTCGAACCATTGACTGGAATGTTACAGCGCGTTTTAACGAACCTTTTGTAAAAGTATTTGAAGAAGAGCGGCAATTAACAGTAATGTTACTGGTTGACATTTCTGCATCTGGCATGTTTGGAACGCGCAATCAATTAAAACGAGAAACAATTACAGAACTTTGTGCGGTATTAGCTTTCTCGGCGGTGTCAAACAATGACCAAATTGGTCTCGTTCTATTTTCTGATAAGATTGAAAAGTTTATCCCGCCTAAAAAGGGGAAATCACATATTCTTCGGATTATTCGTGAGCTAATTAACTTTGAACCAACCGGTAAAGAAACGGATATTTCAATGGCATTGAAGTATTTCACTCAAATGATTAAGAAAAAGAGTATTGCTTTTGTCTTGCGTGCTTTTATGGACAATGATTTTGAAGATGCACTTAAAATATCTTCAAGAAAACATGATGTTGTTGCGCTAAAAGTTTTGGACAAGGCTGAAAATGAATTGCCAAAAATTGGTATTGCCAAATTTAAAGACCTAGAAACAGGAGAAACCAAATGGGTTAATACTTCTTCTAAAAAAACACGCCGAAAATACAAAGAACAAGCGGCAGAAAGAGATGAAGCAATACGCAAACTCTTTAGAAAATCAAAAACAGACTTTGCAGAAATATTTACGGATGAAGGTTATATCAAACCTCTCATGAACTTATTCAAAAAGCGCGGATGAAGCTATTGAGCTACATATTATTATTTTTTCTATCAATTGGAGCATATGGGCAAAAAGCTTCAATGAAATTGGACACGGCGCAATTGAGAATTGGTGAACAAACGGTATTGCATCTCTATTTTGAGTATCAAAATCCTTATGGAGAAGCACTCATTATTTGGCCTGATTTTGATGAATCTTTAACTAAAGATATTGACATTGTTGATAAGACAGTTGATCGAGATTTACTCTTAGATTCTGCAAGTTCAACTTATTTGCGCGAGCAACAACTATTGATTACCGCCTTTGAAAAAGGTAAGTACACCATTCCGCAACAAGAAATTCGTTTAGGGGACTCCCTTTACTTTACCAATACAGCTCAATTATTTGTTGAAACTGTTGAAGTAGACACTAGCCAAGGCATTGCCGATTTAAAACCTATTTATGCTGTCAACTATCCCTTTTCTGAACGAAGTAAAGATTGGATAAAAGCCAACTGGTATTGGTTAGCAATTATTGGTGGGCTTATTTTAGCATTTTTAATTTGGAGATATTACACAAGAAAAAAACCTGAAGAGGAAGAAGAAATTGTGAAGGAAGTAATACCTGCACATATCATAGCCTTAGGAGCGTTAGAAAAACTATTGCAGCAAGAAGAATGGAAATCAGAAGAAAAGAAAATTTATTATTCTGAATTAACCGAAACAGTTAGAACCTATTTAGAAAACAGATTTGATATTCATGCTATGGAACAAACAACGCGTGAAATTATTAGAGACCTAAAATACGCCACCATAAGTGAAGAGGATAAAGTGTATTTAAGAAAGATTTTACGTGAGGCGGATATGGTAAAGTTTGCCAAGTTCACACCTAGTGATGATGAAGCGTACGCCTACCTGAACAAATCAATTGATTTTGTAAAACGTACTAAAGAAAAAACGGCTAGTGGAAATTGATTTATTTGACATATCGATCTTCAATTACACTTATGTGTATAAATACATGTTTTGGCTGTATTTAATCATTCCTGTGCTTATATTTTGGTATTTGCGGAGAGAGAATCTAATTGGAAGTTTTGAACGCATCAACATGTCTTCTTTAGATTTGTTTGAAAAAAAATCTTTCAATATCATTGCCTTTGTTAGACATCTCAACTTTTTAGTCTTTCTGGTTGGACTAAGCCTTGTTATTTTGGCATTGGCGCGTCCACATGCAGATGACGACATTGAAGAATACAAGAAGAAAAATATTGAAGGAATTGACATTGTACTCACCATGGATGTTTCTGGAAGTATGCTCGCTGAGGATTTCAAACCTAATCGCTTAGAAGCTGCCAAAAAAGTGGGGATGGACTTTATTGCTGAACGCCCAACAGACAGAATTGGCCTAGTTCTTTATGAAGGAGAAGCTTATACAAAAGTTCCATTAACAACGGATCATAATTTACTATTGCACGCTTTTGAAGAAGTTGAAACGGGCATGGTAGCTGGAGGAACTGCAATTGGTACTGGGCTTGTTACAGCAATTAATCGATTAGCAGCAAGTGACGCTAAAAGTAAAGTAATTATTCTGCTTACTGATGGGGTTAACAATTCAGGTGATGTGGAACCTATAACAGCAGCGCAAATAGCAAAAGAATATGGCATTCGGGTTTATACCGTTGGGATTGGTCAAGAAGGAATGGCCCCTTACCCACGACAAACACTTTTTGGAACGCAAATGCAAAATATGCCTGTTGAAATTGATGAAGAACTTTTACAGGAAATTGCTGAAATAACTGGAACAAAATATTTTAGAGCAAAAAACCAAGCGGAATTAGAAGGCATTTATGATGAAATAGACACTTTAGAAAAATCAAAAGTTCGGGTGTTAGAATTTAAAATAGATCCTCCTGAAAAGTATTACGCCATTTTGATTTGGGCATTACTCTTTATTGTAGTTTCCAAAATTGTTTCAAACACCTTATTAAAAAGTATTCCATAAAAATGGAAGAGCAAGTACATAAATATAATTTGAAAACGATCATCTTTTCCATCTTCATTTGGGAAGGGATATTTTGGATGACTTTTTTCGGGCTGTACTTTTACTTGATTGATCAAGTTGAGGCATTCCGTTTTGAGCATTCACAGTTTTTGTGGTGGTTACTAGCCATTCCTGCATTTATTGGTGGTTATTTTTTATTGATAAACTGGAAAAACAAGGTTTTAGGCAATTTAGCAGATCAGCGCCTATTGCACTATTTAACGCAACCTGTTTCCTCCATGAAATCGTTCTGGAAGTTTTTCTTTTTCAGAAATGCTTTAGCCTTTTTACTTATAGCTTTAGCCAATCCGCAGTATGGTAAAGGCACAACAAAAGCTGTTTCAGAAGGAATTGAAATCATGCTAGCATTAGACATTTCAAACTCAATGCGGGCTATTGATTTAGATCCTAAACGTGATCGATTAAAAGTAGCTAAAATGGCTATTGAACAATTGCTAAAAAACCTGCACGGCGACAAAGTAGGTGTAGTTGTTTTTGCAGGAGATGCTTATGTGTATCTTCCACTCACCATTGATTATGGTGCTGCAAAAATATTTCTTAACTCTGTGCGTCCTGAATTAATGAGCAACCAAGGCACAGCTATTGGACTAGCTATTGACAAATGCATGGAGTCTTTCGATTTTGAAAATGGCATTAATAAATCCATTATTGTACTTTCAGATGGAGAAGACCATGAAGGAAATGCGATTACCGCTGCGCAAAGAGCGAAAGAAGAAAATGTAATAGTGAGCACAGTTGGTATGGGTCGTACGGACGGAACTCCAATACCTGACTATTTAAATGGCAGAATTGTTGGAATGAAGAAAGATGAAAATGGCAATACTGTTACCACAAGACTTAATGAGCAAATGTTGCAAGAGGTTGCAGCCGCTGGTGGCGGACAATATACTGCAGCACAAGGAACGTATGTCGATTTAGCTGGACTATTAGAATCTATTAGAGGAATTGAAAAAACCGAAATGGATTCAAAATTATATACTGATTATAAAGATCATTTTCAATGGTTTTTAGGGTTAGGATTATTATGTTTAATCATTGAAAGCTTCTTTAGTGCAAGGCGCTCGGGAATCATTCATAAATTGCAAAAAATATGATCCGAATATTATGCATAGGAGTTATTCTTTTTTGTTCGTTTAGCGGATTTTCGCAAAATGAATTAAAGAAGAATTGGTATAAGGGCAATATCTTTTATGAAAATGCCGAGTATGAGGATGCGCTCTATTATTATCAAGAAGCCGTGGAAAATTCACCGCTCAATTTCAAATCAAACTTCAACCTAGGAAATGCCTATTTCAGAATGGAGGATTATGAAAAAGCGGTTGAACAATTTCAAAAAATCGTTGATATTGCTCCTGAAAAAATCGACCAAGCATGGACATATCACAACTTGGGAAATGCACATTTCTTAAATCAAAAATTAGATGATGCAATTGATGCTTATAAAGAAGCCTTAAAAATCAATCCAAGAGATGAAGCGACACGCTACAATTTGGCTTATGCTCAATTTCTGAAAAAAGAACAAGAAAAACAGCAAAACAAAGATCAGAATAAAGAGGAAGGTGATAATAGTGAAGAGGGAGACCAGAACGAAGAGAATGGTGACCAAGGTGATGATAACCAAGAGGGAGATCAAGGAGATGGCAATCAGGATGATCAAGAAAATGGAAATGATAAAGGAGAGGAAGAAGACAAAGGTGATGAGGGAGATGACGAGGGTGACAAAGGTGATGAAGGTGATCAAAAAGACGAAGAGGGTAACGACCAACAAGATGGGAATAATGGTGATAAAGAAAAAGATGGAGATCCTAAAAATGGAGACCCTAAGCACCAACCTATATCAAAAGAACAAGCTAAACGAATATTAGAAGCCGCTAATAAAAAAGAAAAGGAAGTACAAGAAGGGTTGGATAAAGGAAAAGTAGTAGGAACAGGAACCTCTGGAAAAATAGATTGGTAACAAGTAATGAAAAGGATTGGTATTTTCATATTATTTCTGTGTTGGATTCAATTAGGATTCGGGCAAAAAACTATTGAATCGTCCGTTAGTGCGAATCATGTTGCGGCTAATGAGCGATTTACTTTTGAAATTGTGATTAATAATTTCGACTGTGATGTTATGCTTCCTAACTTTGGAGGATTAGAGGTTGTAGGAGGTCCTTATCAATCGCAATCTGACGGTGCAACATATGTAAACGGAAAAAGTATTCGAGTTATTGAAGTAAAATGGACTTACGAACTGCGCGCTAAAGAAAAAGGCACCTATACAATTTCTGGAGTTACTATGAATTGCAGTGGTGACGAACAATTTTCAGCTCCTATTGAAATATTAGTTTCTGAAGCGAGTGAAACACCAAATGTTGACAAAGATTCATATGTATTGCTTAGTACTAGTAAAAACAAGGTATACCAGGGAGAGCCATTTACAGTTACACTCAAATATTATTCAAAAGACAAACCTGAATCATTTGAACAATTAGATTTAGGTGGAGCAGTAGGAATATTTCGTGAGGATTTAAAACCAGACCGTAAGATTTTTCAAACGGTGCCAGAAAACATTGATGGTGTAAGGTTCTATACCATTATTTTACGAGAAGAAGTTTGTTTTGCAGAATCAAGCGGAGAATTAACCATTGATCCTTATTACGTTTCTGCTTTGTTCCGCAGAGATTTCTTCAATCAGTATCGAAAAGAATCTAATTCAAACAGCTTAAAGATTAATGTTAAAGAAATTCCACGTAAAACAGCCCCTGATTTTAAAGGATTAGTTGGTGATTTTCAAATTGACGGAGAGATAAGTAGAAACCAGTTTTTAACTGGAGATGTTATAGACATTAAAATAACGATTAATGGTGTAGGGAACTTCCATGATTTGGAAAGTCTTGATTTAAAAATTCCAAAATCGTTCGAACAATATGAACCTGAAATATTAAACGAAACGGTTATTACGGAGGAAGGCTTTAAAGGTAAAATCGAATATAATTTTGTGGTTATTCCTAAAGAAGGAGGCAACTACACTATACCAAGTTATACGCTACAATATTTTGATTTGAAGAGCCAGAAAATGAAAACTGCTAAGACTCAAGAATTCAAAATTCATGTTGATCAGAGAGATGGAATCAAAAGCTCCCCTGAATCTGACCCAAAAGTTATCACCGATATCCAATATATTGAAGAGCAATCAGACGGATTTTTTGAGCAAGAAGATTTCATTTTTGGAACTTGGACCTATTACGGAATGGTATCCTCTCCTCTACTCCTGTCATTTTTCTTCATTTTCTTTAAGCGTAAAAAAGAAAACTTGTCTGAAGATGATCTTTTATTAATTCAGCAGAAAAAAGCAATTAAAAACGCCCAGGAAGCTTTAAAGGAAGTACAACAATATTTAGATCAAGGTAATGATGCTGCAGCATTAAAAGGTTTGCAATCAACAATAAATAAGTTCTTCATGCAAAAATTGAATGTTGGGTTATCAGATTTATCTCAACGCTCAATCGCTAATCGATTAACGACAGAAAATGTTTCCGCTACCAGCATTGAAAAGTTTAATAAAATTTGGAATGCCATTGAAATGGGACAATATGCCCCAATTGCGCACGAAAACTTAGTACAAACCGTGAACGACACGCAGGGATTATTAATTGAATTGGATAAAACACTATAGCATGAAGGTTCTTTTAAGTATCATATCCACCTTTATCATTTTATGCTCCCACGCACAGGACAGTAGCTTTGTAAAAGGAAATGAAGCCTATGCCAACGCAGATTATGAATTAGCTTTAGCTGAATATTCAAAGGTTGTAAGTAGTGAAAAAATGTCCTCGGCTTTGTATTATAATTTAGGCAACACTTATTTCAAATTAAACGAAATTGGTGAAGCCGTTTGGGCTTATGAAAAAGCGCTTAAAATTGATCCAAGTAATGAGAATGCTCAATACAACCTAAAGTTTGTCAACACAAAAACCTATGATGGGCTTGACACTTCTGAATCTGGCATTGTGAGTTGGTTAAGAATTAACCTCTTTAGTTTTTCCATTAACTTTTGGGCATACTTAAGTATTTTATTTGCTTTAATACTTGCCGTAACACTCTATTTCTTTTTCACCACAAAAAAACAAAAAACCAAAAACCGAAATCTTACCTTAAGCTTCACATCACTCTTTTTATTGGTGCTCATGATTGTGCTTGCTTATTTTAATAAGTCTGGAATAGTTGATAGAGTTCAAGCTATTATTATTACTGAATTTGTGGAAATGCGTTCTTCCCCATCTGACACGGCTCCTTCTGGTTTTAAATTGCATGAAGGAACTAAAGTAGATTTGCTCCGATCAAACGACAACTGGACTGAGGTTGGTGTAAATGGAAATACTGGTTGGGTTGAAAAAACTGCTATTTGGGAGATTTAAACTAATCCTACACCATATTTCAAGCTTTTATCAAATCAATAAAACAGCTGAACTCATTTGCTTTCTTAAAATTCAGGTGTAATTACCTTCCAAGAAAATTACGTACATTTACTATACTCGGAAAATGTTTGATCGTATAATTAATATTTTGGTTTTAGAAAGTAATGAAGAAGATCGTTCTTCACTACTTGACATACTCAGAACTCCTGGTCATAATATTTTTGTTAGCACTAATAGTGCAGATACATTAACCCTTTTAGACGAGAAAAAATTTGCCTTAATTTTTTGCAGCTTAGACTTACCCAATATCGATAGCAAAGATTTATTGAATGAAATTCACAAAAAAAACTCGGTTAAAAACGCGACCATAATCGTAACGTCAAAAGATACTCAAAAGCTCTATTCATCAGTTGATGGAACCAAACGCGGAGCTATGGATTATTTAACCAAACCATTTTTACCCAACTTAGTGAAAGCAAAAATGGCGGTTTATAAAAAATTGTTTTTTAAACATAAAAGAGTCAGCCGTTTATTAGAAAGTATTTTGCCCTCTCAAACCTTAAATGAATTTAGAGTTTATGGGAAATCAAGTCCGAAAAAACGTCAGAATTGTACGGTATTATTTACTGATTTTGTCAATTTCACGCAATTAACAAAAAACAGTGACCCGCAAGACCTAGTCAAAAAATTAGACTTCTATTTTACCACTTTTGATGAAATCATTCTAAAATATAAACTAGAAAAAATCAAAACCATTGGAGATGCTTATATGGCTGTAGGAGGTGTAACAGAAAAAGATCCTCATCCGGCAATAAGAATGGCATTGGCAGCTTGTGAAATTAGAAACTTCATGCTCAATGATATGGAAACGCTAAAAGCTTTTCAACGTGACTTCTGGGAAATTCGCATTGGAATTCATATTGGAGACTTGGTAGCAGGTGTGGTAGGCAAACATAAATTTAGTTTTGATGTTTGGGGAGATACTGTGAACATTGCTGCGCGTTGCGAACAAAATTCAACCCCTGGTAACATTAATATATCTGAGAACTTTGCAGATGCAATTAGACCTTATTTTGACCTCAGTCACCGTGGTAAAATAACCATTAAAAATGCTGGAGAAATTGACATGTTCTATTTGGAGGGGATTCGGTCAGAATATTCATTGTACAAAGAAGGGCGCATACCAAACGTTGAGTTAAGAAGGGCAACAGGATTACCATTAGCAGACTTTAACGGATTACGAAGCTTCATTTTAACCAAACTTAAAGCTGAATTAAGCGAAGATTTACTGTATCATTCTTATAGACATACAGAAACGGTTGAAGAAGCCGTGGAAAAATATGGCGAATTAGAAAAATTGAGCAACCACGAATTATTTTTAGTACGCACGGCAGCCTTGTTTCATGATTCAGGCTTCTTATTTAGATATAAGGACAATGAGGAATTGGGCGTGGAGTTATTGTATCATTACGGACCTCGATTTGGATATCAACTAAAGGATTTAAAAACAATTGAAAAAATAATTTTATCAACTGGGTATGGTGCTGTTCCAAGCACTATTATGGAAGCGGTTATGTGTGATGCTGATTTGGATTATTTAGGACGTGCCGACTATCATGTTACGGCGGCTAAACTTTTTGATGAAATGGCACTTTACGGTAAAAACTTTTCGAATCAAAAAAGAATTGAAGTGCAGATTGAATATTTAGAAAATCATCATGAGTACTACACTACTTCTGCTAAAAACTTACGCGCACCTGGAAAAATAAAACGTATTGCTGAGCTGAAAGCAAAACTTACTCAAATTAAGGCATAAAAAAATCCCCTCGGTAAACCGAGAGGATCAATTCTATTTAAAAAACAATTTACTATTGTTTCTCTAAAGTAACTTCAGTTTTGTTTCCGTCTGAATCAGTTTCAGAAAGAACACAAGTAGAATTAGTTAACTCATCAATAGTGATTGTATTAATCGTTGTTGATGAAGCGTCATCTTTAGTTTGTAATGTTTCTCCGTCGTTAGTTACGTTATACAAATCAGATTCAGTATCTGACCCGAAACTAGTAACGATAGTTGTAGTTAAGTTACAAAACTCGTCATTCTTCAATTTACATCCGTCAAATACGTATGTTAAAGAAGTGATAAATCCTTCAACCATCCAATCAACAGTTACACCGTCTTCAGTAGATTTAAAAGATGTAGCAGTCCAAGTTCCGTCTAATTTTTTTACTGCTGCTTGGTTTTTGTTACATGCAACTGCGATTAAAGCAATCGCTGCAATCATCAATACTTTTTTCATTTTTCTTTTTATTAAAGTTTCTACAAATATACATATTATCAGAGAATTTTTGGCTCTCCAACAGTTAATTCATAAGCTATTACGTAAAATATAAGCTTGAGTTACAGATTATTTTTTTCAATTTAATTTAGGCTT
>CAKZPK010000450.1 GCA_937139035.1 uncultured Crocinitomix sp.
CCTAGTCAAGAAGTTGATTTTGCTTCTTATGTCATTCCTCCAGGTGAAGGTGTGATTGGAGTTATATTTGAACCTATTTCGGACGGAGCAGCAAATCCTGATCCTCATGGCGTAATTGTTATACAAGAAATTGTTTGCGATTCTCTTGACATAGGAGAACATGCTTCAGAAATGTGCTTTGGAGATGAATTATTGTTAGATGCAATATCAGAGAATGATGGTGTTATAACTTGGGATGGTGGTGTAACTGATAGTGTTGCTTTTGTGCCGCCATTGGGCGTTACTACTTATACCGCAACAAGTGATACTGATGAGGATTGTGATTTTGAGGTTGAAATAACCGTAAATCCTACTCCAGTAATTGATATTGTTGACCCTGGAACCATTTGTGATGTGACCTTTGATTTAAGCACATTAGTTGTAACAGATGTGGGGGGGGGAGTTTTTCCTATTATTGATTTTTATGCCGTAGTGCCTGATAGTATAGATCAAATTACGGGCTTGTGGCCGGGTGATTTGATGGTTGAGGGTGATACTGTATACGTAATTATTGGAGAAGATGGAAGTGGATGCTTTGATGTTGCTCCTTTTTGGGTTGATTTTGCCGAATCTGCAAATGCTGGTCCCGACAATGCTGATGATTTATGTAGCTCACCTGGATCAATGATTAATTTAAATACATTGCTGACAGGGGCAGATGCAGGTGGAGTTTGGACAGACTTAACAGGAAGTGGTGCTTTTGATCCGCTTACCGGAGAATTAATTGGAGACGGGTTAATGCCAGGAGATTATGTCTTTAGATACGAAGTTGTAGAAGCGCCGTGCATTGGTGACGAAGCAGATATTACTATTACCGTGTTACCAGACCCAGTTATTGACGCAGGCCCAGACCAAACCATGTGCTTGGGTGATATTATTACTGTGTCTGGTTCAGGTGGGTTTACTTACCTCTGGGATGGAGGAGTCATTAATGGTTTGCCATTTTCACCAGCCGTAACAACAACCTATACCGTTATTGGAACAGATGCAAATGGATGCTTTAATACAGATGACCTTGAAATCACTGTCAATCCACTACCAGTAGTTAGTGCTGGAGATGATTTAGAGCTTTGTGAAGGTGAAAATGCTGTGCTAAATGGCAGTGGAGCTCTTGATTATGTATGGACAGATGCAGTTGTGGATGGGGTTGCTTTTTCTCCACCTGCCGGAACAAATGTCTATGTAGTAACTGGAACAGATGTAAATGGATGTGAAAATTCAGATGAAGTTGAGGTAACAGTTCACGAATTACCAAATGTAACCGCACCAGATGATTTTACAGTGTGCGACGGTACAGCAATTACATTGTCTGCAGTTGGGGCTGAAACATTAGTGTGGGATGGAGGCGTTATTAACGGAGAATCATTCATTCCGGAAGGAACTACGGTTTATACAGTTATGGGAACCAATGAATTTGGTTGTGAAAATTCTGATGATGTAACAGTGACTGTTGATCCTTTACCAAATATTGTGTTTCAAGGAAATATCTTAACAGGATGTGCCCCGCTTGAAGTTACCTTCACTAATTTAACAGTGCCAGAAGGGACAGATTGTAGATGGATTATTGAGGGAAATATAATTGACGGGTGTGATGCCATTAATTATGTCTTTACAGAATCAGGTTGTTTTGATGTAACTTTAGGAATGACCTCTGCAAGTGGTTGTTATACAGAAAAAACTTATTCAAGTTATGTGTGTTTAGATGAAAATCCAGATGCTTCATTTTATGTAACGCCTTCTGTTTTAGATGGCTCAAACCCAATAGCTCAATTTCATAATACATCTACAGGTGCAGTAAGCTACGAGTGGAGTTTTGGAGATGGCACAGCTGGAAGTTCTGATATTAATCCTGAACATTTATTCCCGCCAGATTATGGTGAGTATAGTGTTGAGCTAACAGCGTCATCAGTAAATGGCTGTACGGATGTGGCCTATTTAACTGTGAGAGTATTAGAAGATATATTGTACTATGTACCGAATACATTCACGCCAGATGGCGATAATTTTAACGAAACATTCAAGCCAATATTCACCTCTGGATTTGATCCTTATGATTATCATTTGCTCATTTATAATCGTTGGGGAGAAACTGTGTTTGAATCATTTAATGCAGCTCATGGTTGGGATGGAACTTATGGTGATGGAGCTATTTGCGAAGATGGAGTTTACATTTGGAATATAGAATTCGGAGATATTAATGATGACAAGAAACATAAAGAGTCTGGTCACATTTCACTTCTTAAATAACACTATTAAATATATTTATCATGAAAAAAATATTTTATTTAGTCTTTATCATTTGTTTTAATCTCACTGGATTTTCACAAGTACAGCAGCTTTTTTTAACAACACAATTGGCGAATGATGAAATTAGTCCAATTTTAGAAGGAGATTATTCTTTACTTGAAGTAAATGACGAATATTGGGAGGAAATACTTCGTACACATCCAACAGCTTTAACGGTAGAGATTCCGTTTAAAGATGATGTTCTAGTACTTGAATTAGAAGAGGTTGATTTAATCAATGACAATTTCATAGTAAGAACTGCTACAGGGCAAGATGTTGTTTATAATGAAGTGTCTCGCAGTATTTTTTATCGTGGAACATTTGAGGGGTATACTAATTCGCATTTTGCTTTTAGTGTACTTAACAATGAAATAATCGGAGTAGGGTCAATTCCCGGTTTGGGAGATGTTAACCTTGGGAAATTGGAGAATAAGGAGGAGTATATCTTCTTTCCAGAAGATGCTTTGAATAGACAAAACGATTTTGAATGTAAAACGTCTGATGATTCTTTAGTAGGGATTGAGATTAACCCTAAACCAAGTGGAGGTGGTCCAACGAGAGATCCTGGCGATTGTATGGGACTTTATTTTGAAGTAGATCATGATATTTTCTTAGACAAAGGAGGCATAATTGGAGCGACAGATTATGTCACAGCAATGTTTAATGAGATTTACATCTTGTATGATATTGATGGAATGACAGTATATCTTTCTGACCTATATGTTTGGGATGTTGTTAGTCCATATGATGGAATTACTTCTACGACAACCTTACTAAATTTATTTGGAACAACAACTCCAATTTGGGACGGTGATTTAGGACATTTTGTTTCGTACAGAGGAAATGGAGGATTGGCTTGGCTAAATGTTGTTTGTCATCCAAATCAAGCCTTAAGAAAAGGAGTTAGTGATATTAATTCTTTCTTTTCTGAGGTTCCAGTTTATTCTTGGACAATAGAGGTTGTTGCGCATGAAATGGGGCATAACTTCGGGTCTCCACATACACATGCTTGCGCATGGAATGGTGATGGTACAGCAATAGATGGTTGCGGACCAGCGGCCGGATATGATGAGGGATGCGACGCAGCAATACCACCTTCAGGAACAATCATGAGCTATTGCCATTTGATTGGCGCTGGAATTGATTTAGGTTTAGGCTTTGGTGCACAACCAGGCGCCTTAATGAGAACTAAAATTGATGAAGCAGACTGTTTAGAGGGGTGTGATTTAAATCCTTTTATGGATATCGAAATTATTGATGGAGAATTGGTAGGCCCTCATTGCGAAGGAGATTCTATTTACTCCCAAATAACCATTTACAGTAATGGAAATGATGATTTAACAACGTTAGACATATTGGTATACTTAGATGGAGTTTTGGAAGAAACAATTGCATGGACAGGTTTACTAGAAGAAGATAGTTCTGAAGTTGTGCCACTAACACCAATGCTTTTACCACCGGGTTCATATGTGATTGAAGCAGAGCTTGCAAATCCTAATGGTGTGGTAGATGGAGTTGTTGGAAATAATACGTTTGAAATTGAATTTGATGTAACCGGGTATCCTACTGTTGATTTGGTTTCCGCTACAGATGCTTCTTGTTTTGGTGTAGAAGATGGTGCGATTGATGTAACTGTTAGTGGAGGAACACCAGGATATACCTACGCATGGGACAATGGTGCAGGTGCGGTGGAAGATCCAGGAGGGCTTGGTGCAAATACGTATACCTTAATTGTGACGGATGATGCAGGATGTGAAGTGACATTAATACAAGAGTTAACGCAACCAACTGAGATTGTTATTACAACTGAAGTTCTTGCAAATCCTGATTGTTTTTATGATGAAACTGGAGAGATTGAAGCAAGCGCTGTTGGAGGAACACCTGGCTATACTTATTTATGGTCTTCAGGTGGAGATGCTGCAATTGAAACTGGTTTAGCAAGTGGCGAATATGTTGTGGTTGTTACAGATGAGAATGATTGCTCTTCTAGTGATACCGTGGAAATCGTTTCTCCGCCAGAACTAACGCTTGAAACTGAGGTTTCGCAAGCTGCATGTGGAGTAGATGACGGAGGAATTGTTACTACAGTGAATGGTGGTGTTCCGGGGTATGATTATGATTGGTCAACAGGTGCTACTAGTGCAGATTTGACAGATGTTTTTTCAGGTACTTATGATGTTACTATAACAGATGAAAATGGATGTATAATGGAAGGCGAAATTTTTGTGCCAGAAGATGCTGCACCTGAAGTTGTAATTGAAACTATTATCAATATTAATTGTTTTGGAGATGAAGTGGGAGAGATTATTGTGTCTGGAGTGAATATTAGCGGTGTTGCAGAATACAATTGGTCAACTGGCGCAACTGGAACAGACTTAACTGGAGTTGGCAGTGGTGAGTATACAGTAATATTGTCTGATGATAGTAATTGTACAGATGAAGAGGTGATTACGATTGTTGAAAATGATGAAATTATTATAGATCCTTATATCACACCAATATCTTGTAATGGCTTTATTGATGGAGAGGTGATTGTTGCTGTTGAGGGTGGTGTTCCTGGATATGAATATAGCTGGTCTACGGGCGCTATAACCGCCGGAATAGATGATCTAGGTCCTGGTACTTATGAAATTACAATTACGGATGAATTGGATTGTATTCAAATCTTAGAAGTTGAAATTATTGAGCCGGATACAATTGCAATAGTTGGTGCGTTTGATAATGAGTTTTGTGATGGAGAAAATGGTTTTGTTGATCTGACAGTTACTGGTGGTACTCCAATTTATGAATATGCTTGGACAACTGGAGCAACTACAGAAGATCTTGATGGTTTATCAGCTGGAATTTATAATGTTTTAATTACTGATATCAATGGATGTACAAATTCATTCGGTGTAATACTCGATAATATAGATAATTTTGAAGCCGATATTTCACAAGAAGATCCGTTATGTTTTGGCGAAGCAAGTGGAACTGGAACGGTAGATATCTTGTCAGGAACAAGCCCTTATACATATGAATGGTCGGATGGGCAAATAACCGCAACAGCAGTTGGTTTATTACCTGATTGGTATACTGTAACCGTAACGGATGCAAATGGCTGTACAGATGAATTCGAAATTGAAATTACTTCTCCTGATGAAATTGAAGTTGCCTCATCAGTATCAAATGAGGTATTTGGTGGTGATGGATTTATCACAACTACAACGATTGGCGGAATTCCTGGTTATACGTATTTATGGAGCACAGGAGCAACAACTGAAGATATTGAAGATTTAGTTGCTGGTATTTATACTTTAACTGTAACAGATGCTAATGGATGTTCGGTTACATTTACTTATGTGGTTGATAGTCAGTTGAGCTTGGAAGATTTTGGAGATAATATATTTGTTATTTATCCTAATCCTGCGCAAAACGAAATTTGGATTTCTAATGAAAGTGATATGTCAATCAATTCTGTTAAACTATACAACGCAGTTGGTCAATTAGTTTATGAAGAAAATACAGAAGACAATGTAGGGCAGCAATATGTAGATGTATCTTACTTTTCTACGGGTGTGTATTTTGTTGTGTTAGATATAGACGGCAAATTGGCAAAATCTAAAGTATTAATTCAGAGGTAGTATAGTTTATTGGGTTTTGTATGAATGTGTGTTCTTAAGGGGGGAAGGTTGCTCTCTGCTCATTTATTTTGTGTTAATTTTTCTGTACACTTCATTCCTTTTTTACCTTTGCTCGAATCTAATAAATAGATTAAAAGGTAATTGCACGTATATAATCAATAATATTTAACCCGAATAAATGCCACAAAGAAGATCTCCTGAAGAAATTAAGCGCTCATTTGAAATGGCCAAAAAGATGGCGCAAAGAGCGAAGAAAAAGGAGGATGAAGTAAGTGTGAAATATGCAAAAAATGCGCTCCTTCTTCTTACAATAGTGCAGGCAATAATCACTGCATATTATATTTCTGAGTGGCCATGGTTGACAATGGGGATTTTTATTGAAGCTGCAATTGGTGCCACTTTTTTAGGGTTATTCTTTTATGCAAAAAACGAACCTGTACGTGCTTTTACAATTGCAATAATTGTATATGGTGCTATTATACTTATTTTGGCTGCTGTTAATTTTGCTACTATATTCAGCGCTGTATTTTTGAAAGCAATTGTCATTGCAATTTTGATAACGGGTTTAACAGCTGCAAAGAAATTACCTAAGCCGAAACCTGATATTACAGATGATTTATTGGACGACGACTTATAGGCCTGAAATAGCCGTAATTATTTTGACCTAAAATTTCGGATTCGTTAGTAATTTTCATAGCTTTAAGTAACCTAAAATAAGTAAGTATGAATAATTACATCAAAACGGTTGTCTTTCTGTTTTTCATAACAATTTCATCTTTTAATGTCAATGCTCAAGAGTTTAAGCACGGAGTAGGAGCGCAGCTTGACATTTTTTCTTTTAAAGAGTCGTATACAGATATAACTGGTTTAAATCATCCTGTTTCTGTATCGGCAATACCAGGTTTAGTTTATAAGGCAAGCTTATCGGTCTATGCAAGCAAAAACAGACATTTACATATCTCTTTGGCCTCGTATCCATTTATAGGGTATTACATTACTTCAACTGATGCAAGTAAAATAGTTGCTGAAATTCCTTTACTCGTGGAGTTTTTCTATGGCGATCTAGATTATTTCGGAGGTTTTGTTGGAGTTGGGGCTTCTTATGCCCATTCTGCTATTCCGAACTTTGGAGACGGAACTGTTATAGGGCCTCAAATTGAGGGAGGAGTGCAATTTCCACTTGATGGAAAAGTTTTTGCAGCTAAATTAGCCTATACTTATGGGCTAAATGATCCAAGTGAAGCATTGTTTCCAGATAGAACCTATTCTAAAAGTGATAGGGGAATTTTTTCTATGGGGCTGATTTACGTTTTTGATTAGTAGGTTCAATCCCAATTAAATTTTCTTTTTAGAACTGGGTTAGCCCGTTCTGCTGTGTTCGCCTATCTTTTTTATTAATTAGAATTGTTTCCGGTTGTTATTATTAATTGCCACAGAAGACTTTTGTCCATTCTTTTAGGGTAAATGTCTACGATTTGCATAGAGATCTCGTTCTTGCTTTGAGCTAAATTTGCAGCTCGAAATAGTTTGCGCAAACTTCCATTCGGACCCACAAATGTTGAAATAGAGCTAATTCCTATTTTAAATTTTTTAATACATTAATAATGAAAAAAAGAAGAAAACAATCATTACAATCAATTATGCTACTTGCACTACTCGCATTTTTTTCTGCGGGGAGTTTCAATGGTTATTCTCAAGAAGGTTCCGTAGCAAGTAAATTTGCACCAGGGTTTTATTTTGATAAACAAGGTGTTAAACACGAAGGGTATATTAAATATCTTATTGTGAAATCGGGAGAAGTTGAAAAAATCAAAGCCTTCAAGTTTAAAGCCGAGGAAACAGGCGAGCCTACCAAATATTCTCCAGAAACTGCCGACGGATTTGGGATAGACGGGTCTGAAAGAGTTTATCATACTATTTATAAAAACTCGAAAGCAAAAGTTAAAAATAAAGGAGGGCGCTTTGCTCGTGTTTATATTGGTGGACAATCTGTTCGAGAAAAAGCAAGTATCTATTACCCGATTAAAACTGGTCCAAGTTATTTGACAAAAGATGGTAAGCAATTTTTGTCTGCTTTTATTGTAAGAAGTAATGATAATACAAAGCTTACTACAGTTTCTTTAGTGGGGTCAAAGCATAAAAAGGTTTTTAAGAAGTACTTTAAAACTTGTGAGGCGTTTAACAAAGCTTTAGCAAGTAATAAGAAGTTTCTAAGTGTAACGAATTTGGAAAACGTAATTGATTTAATTAATGAAAGTTGTAAATAGATGATTTGCAACAATTGATGGAGAGGCTACCTGTGATGTGGCCTCTTTTTTTGTGCTTATAATTAGGCTTAGTTGCCTTTCGAAAGTATAAAATGGTAATGATTAGTGAATGAATGAAAAAAGCTGCTCAAATTTCTCTGAGCAGCTTTTTTGTATTACAAACTAGGAGATTTAAAGGACTCCCTTCCTTTTTATAAGTAGTCTAAAGTTTAACAATTCGTTTTTTGTCTATCGTTACATGGTTGTTGTCAAAAACTGTTAAGATATAGGTGCCTTGAGTCAAATCATTCAAGTTAATGGTTGATTGATTGTTCGATTGAATCAATAATTCTCCAGTAAGGGAATGAACCTCTATGATAGTGCTTTCCTTCGATTCAATGTGCAAAATATCGTTCGTAGGATTCGGATAAATGCGAATGTTTGAGGTATTTGAATATTCTTCAACACTAGTTGTAATTGGCTTAAGTTGTAATACCCAAAAATCTCTAGCTGCAGCATCATCTCCTCCAAGTACATCTTCCGTTTTGTCGCCAGTTATTCCTGAGTTTGATTGCCCGCCAAGTGCTAATTCACCCGCCTCCCATTCAAGCATACTGATTAAACGGTCGTGCTTTGAGCCGCCAAATGATTCATCCCAAACAACAGTTCCTGTTGCAGTGAGTTTTATAATCCAGTAGTCAAATTCTCCAAAGCTATTGCTTGTTTTATTTCCAGAAATATTAGAGTTAGACTCTCCACCTAATACAATATCACCGTCAGCAGTTTCTAATAAACAGGTTAAAGTTTCAAAATCTGTTCCGCCCAATGTTTTGTCCCATTCAGTTTCGCCATCTTCGTTAATTTTAATTACCCAATAATCAGTTGCAAGTGCACCAATAGCATCTTCTGTTTTGTCACCGCTTGTGTTTGACCATGATTCACCGCCAGCAATATATCCACCATCTGTTGTTTGAATTGCTGCATACAATTTATCAGAACTCGCTCCACCAATTGTGTTATCCCATTCAATGGCACCTAATGCATCAATTTTAACCAACCAATAATCGCTAGATTCCATAAAGGCATCCTCTGTCTTGTCTCCTGAAATGTTAGAATTGGAGCTTCCGCCAAGTAAATAACCACCATCAGAATCAACTACTATGCTTTGTAGATAATCATCTCCGTTACCTCCAATTGTATTTTCCCATTCAATTTCACCATCTGCGTCTAGTTTAACTACCCAATAATCGTAACTGCCACCAAATGAATCTTCAGATTTGTCGTCTGAGGCATTTGATCTAGAATATCCTCCAATTATGCAACCGCCATCATCAGTTGGTTTCATATCGGTTGACCATTCGTCATCTGTTCCTCCAATGGTATTTTCCCAAATTAGTTCGCCAAAGCCGTTTACTTTAACAAGCCAATAATCTCTAAAACCAATGCGGTCTTCAGTTTTTAAAGGTGACATGTCGGATTGAGAATAACCGAGCATGTAATATGCTCCGTCTGTTGCTTGGCAAGCAGAACTTAGTTCGTCAAAGCTATTTCCTCCATAAGTAATGTCCTGTGCTACTTCACCATCTGCGTTGAGTATTACGAGCCAATAGTCTAATAGACCATACGAGTCTTCTGTTTTGTCACCTGAAATATTAGCGCTTGTTTGGCCTGCAAGGAGATATCCGGCTTCTGCAGTTTTTGAAAAATGTTTTAGTTGTTCATCTTTGTTTGCACCAATTGTATTTTGCCATTCAATAAGCGAGCTTTGTCCAAAGCTGTTTAAAGAGGTGATGAGTAATAGTGATAAAATTAATTTCATTTTGTTTGATTATTTGTTGTTTAAAAATGTTTCCTTATTCATAATTGAATGGAAAAAATTATTGTAAATTGTATTAATATATTCTTTGAGGTTGGCATGCTCAGAATCTTTTGGAAGTACCTTTTTCTTGAGTCTATATCTTGCTTTTCTTAAACTGTCAATAGAAATCCCCAACATTTTAGCTTGATTTTGCGATTTGATATCAAGAAAAATGAGCATGATAATAATAAGGTCATTTTCAGTTAGGTTATCATGTTCTGAATTGGTTATATGAGATAAGAACCCTGGATAAGCTCTGTCAAATAACGCATTGAAACGCTTAATATCTTGTTTGGTAAGCATGAGCATTTTTTCCATCTCATTAAGCTCTGTTTCGTTAATATTTCCTTGCGCAATTGTCAGGTCATTCAGAAAGCGACTAATTAGTGCATCTTTTTTATTGATCAGATCTTTAAACTGCGATAATTCAAGATTGGCGTCATTCAATTGTTGTTCTTTATGCTCGTTAGTGATTTTTTGTATTTGAAGTTTTTTTTCAGTTACGGCTTTCTGTTTTTGAATCCATATAAGAATGATTATTGCTATAAAAGAAATCCCTATGAGTAAAGAAAAGTATAGAATATTGTCACTTCTGTGCTGTTGTTCTTCAATCAATTTATCTTTTTCTAAAATGGCTAATTGCTGTTGTCCCTGTTGAATTTCATAGTTGGTTTCCATGTCTTCAACCTTTTTTAAATAATCATCATTGTAGACTTTACTACTTAATGAATCAGCCAATTTTAAATAATGAAAAGCGGAATCATGTCTGTTGCTTTCAGCAAAGGCATCAGCAGTGACTTTACAAAGAGTAATCATATTGTATTCGTCTCGAATCACGTCAGAAATAGTATAGGCTTCCCTTCCTTTTTCGATTGAAAGATCAAATTGTTGAGTGTATAAGTATATTATACTTTGATTTGTAAGCGCAGCTGACCTAACAATGGCGTTGTTAGTGGTTAAAGCACTCGAATCTATTTCTTTGAATAATTTAAGAGCAGGTTCAAATTCTTGAGCAAATAAGTAACATGAGGCGATATAACTATCAACAATTAATTTATTATCGATATTATTTTGAATCTCAAAAAAATCCTTTGTTTCAAGAAAGTATGGCGTGGCTTTTTCGCATTCATTTTGTGAAAATAGAATTACACCAAGTTCCACTTTTCCACGCATTACTTTTGATTCAACGTTGGCTTGGCCTGCCAATATTATTGAGCGTTGTATTTTTTTTTCAGCAAGAATGAAGTTCCGTTGTTGGGTGTAAATTTTACCCGTAAAAATGTTGAGATCAGAAAATAATTCTGGTTGATTCATGTAAAGCTCAAATTGTAGAGCTTTGTTCATGACAGTGAGTGCGTGATCTATTTCTCCAACTTGGTAATATGAAATTCCCAAATAAAGTGTTGCGTACAAGAGGTCAACTTTGTTTTTAGAGTTTTGAATTAATGTTTTTGAAACTTCAACCTTATTTTCAACAGAAAGGTCATAATTCATATTTAAAAAGTCAGAAACTTGGTTGTATTCTCTTTGTTCAAATAGCTGCTTTAAGTGAACTGTTAAACTATCCTCTAATGTATTTGCATTGGAGACATAAGGGAAAAAAACAATAAGAATGATAATAAGTCGTTTGGAGAATTCCCTAAGTAAGTGATCTTGTCGAAATTTGTTCATTTTTACCCTTTAGCAATATTGATACCAATTTGGATATCATTAATATTGAAGACTATTTACGAGATAGAGTTTGATGGGGTTGCAAAATTACTAGTTCGCGCACTAATAACCAGTATTCAAACCATGGACAATAATTCGAAAAACGTAGATTGTGTAGTGGGTGATTGCAATTTATTGGAGGTTCCTAATTAAAATTGTCGAACCGTTTAATACGTTTAAATAACATCAGAATCAAAGAGGTTGATTTTTTTCTAATTTTTAGCAACTCTTTTTAATCTCAAACGTTCTTGATATGTCGGTTATTTCGATAATAATAAAATGAAGAATTTAGTACAGTTTTTAATACTTATCCTCCTTTCATCTGCCGCTTTTGGTCAGACTGAAGTTGCCCTTTTTTCGCCTGTAGATGAATCAATCAAAGCAGACCTTGATTTAGGTTTAATAGATGACTACTCGCTATTGCATGCAGATGATTTAAATTGGAATACAATTTTGAATGAACAACCAAGTTCTATTCGAATTTCAATTCCATATAAAGATGAGGTATTGGTTTTTGATTTGAATGAAGCAATTTTGTTTAAATCCGGTCTTAAATTAAAGACGGCCTCAGGGCTAGAATTGGATTATGAGACAGAATCTAAAAGTATTTTTTATCAAGGAGTTGTTTTAGGTTATGAAAACTCCCACATTGCCTTTAGTGTTTTAAATAATGAAATTATTGGGGTAGGATCAATTCCTGGAATTGGAGATATCAATCTTGGGAAATTACCAAGCCATAATTATTATATTCTTTATGCTGAACCTGCTTTAGATGGTCATAATAGTTTTGAATGTCATACTGATGCTGTTTATGAAGAGTCTCCAAACTTAACACCGTCATCTGATCGTGCTGTGGTTGAAGATTGCTCTAGTATCTATTTTGAGGTTGATTATGATATCTTTTTAGCAAAAGGTGGAGTAACTGAGTCGGCAGATTATATGATGGCGCTTTTTAATGAAATCCAATTCTTATATGAGTTAGATGACATGACCATTTATATTTCTGAGTTAATGGTTTGGGACGAATTAAGTCCATATTATTTAGAAGGTGATACGGGTGTTTTATTAGATTTATTTGGAACAACGACTACGGTTTGGGAAGGTGATCTAGGACATTTGGTTACTATTTCAGCTGGCGGAGGCTTGGCATGGGTTAATGTTTTTTGTGCAGCAAATCAAGCAATTAGAAAAGCGGTAAGTGGAATATCACTTACTTTTTCAGAAGTGCCAATTTATTCGTGGTCGGTTGAAGTTATTGCGCATGAAATGGGACACAATATGGGGTCTCCTCATACGCATGCTTGTTTCTGGAATGGAGATGCAACTGCAATTGATGGTTGTGGTCCGGATGCTGGTTTTGATGAAGGATGTGCAGGTTTGCTTCCAGGGCTTGGAGGGACTGTAATGAGTTATTGCCATTTAACGGGTGCAGGAATTAATTTAGGATTTGGTTTTGGATTGCAACCAGGAACTTATATGCGAAACAATATTATTGCGTCAGACTGTTTAGAAAGTTGTGATCTTCAGGAGATGGACATTCAGGTAACGGGTGGTGATATAACTGCAACTTGTGATAATAGCCCTGTGTTTAGAAAGGTTTCGGTAATCAATAATGGAAACGAAAACATGACCTACCTTACAGCCAATGTTTATTTGGATGGCGTGCTTTCTGAAACATTTACTTGGACAGGACTAATTTTAGAAGGAGAAGCCGGAACAATCACATTACCGAGCTTTTCGCTACCAATTGGTAGTTATGTGATGACAATTGAGTTAGAATTGCCTGATGGTTATGATGATGAAGATATGTCAGACAATAGCATCACTTTTGCTTTTGATGTTACTCCTTTTCCTGAAGCTGCATTTACTCCTGATCCTGATCATTTGCTTTCATACAAAGCAACTACTACAATGATTAATCAAACAACTGGAGCAGTTGGTTATGAGTGGGATATGGGAGACGGAACAACTGGTTTGGTTGATCTTAATCCTACGCATACTTATCCATTCGAACATGGAGGTTATTATGAAGTAGAGTTATTAGCAACGTCTTCATTTGGATGCGTAGATACTGCTTATGGTTATGTTCTTGTTGATGGTGTAAACATCTATTATATACCAAATACTTTTACACCTGATGGTGACTCTTTTAATGATGAATTTTTACCTGTATTTGTTGCAAATTTAGATATATACGATTATCATATGGTAGTATATAACCGTTGGGGAGAAGTGATGTTTGAATCCTTTAATGTTGCAAATGGTTGGGATGGAACTTATGGCGATCGAGGAACGGTAAGTACAGGTGTTTACGCTTGGACAATTGACTTTGGTGATTTAAGTAGTGATGAAAAGCACTCTATTTCTGGACATGTAACAGTGCTTCACTAAGAATTATTTGTAATCTTCTGGAATTAAACAAACAGGAATCGGAACCATTTTATGTTGGTTGGCACGATTAAAACCTCTGTAAATTTTTAAAACTTCCCTTTCGCGGTCAGTTAAATTTTCCTCAGTAGCAGTTTTGTTTTCATTAAAACGCATTGCCCATTCTAATTCAGGATAGGTAGCACCAATTTGTCCTTCATCAGTTCGTTCGTCTTCCCACAATCCATCTGTAGGTTGCGCATTTTGAATAGATGCTACAACGCCTAGTTCTTTAGCAATGGCAAATACTTCCGTCTTGGTTAGGTCTGCAATTGGACTAAGATCTACTCCTCCGTCACCATATTTAGTGTAAAAACCTACGCCAAAATCTTCTACTTTATTTCCTGTACCAGCTACAAGTACGCTATTAGCTTGTCCAACGGCATATAAAGTCGTCATGCGAATTCGTGCACGTGTGTTAGCCATTGATAGTCCATGTGCGTTTACTTCGTTTGGAAGCACCTCTTTTAAGGTCTCAAACGTGTCAGTTAAGTTAATGGAGTGGTGGCGCACATTTTTGAATTGGCTTTCTAAAAACTGAATGTGCTCCATTCCGCGGTTCACTTCGTTTTGGTTTTGGTGAATGTTCATTTCTAAACAAATAACCTCTAAGCCTGTTTTGGCGCATAAATAAGAAGTAACGGCGGAATCAATTCCGCCGCTAATTCCTATTATAAATCCTTTTGATCTTGCATTAACAGCATAGTCTTTCAGCCATGCGGTAATGTGATTGATTACTTTTTCGTAATTCATTCTTTATCGTTCTTAGAACAATAATCCAAATTTAATCTCGATAATGTGTTGAGGATTGTTTTTAATATCCAAATTTGAATACTCAAACGTTCCTGGGTTTGTAGTGCTTGGCACTCTATCAGCTAAATGATTTGAATTTTGATATAAAGAAGGTGTAATTCCATAATTGAATCCTACCTCAGCATATAAGAATGTGCTTCCAGTAAAATTCCACTCAGCACCACCATAGATCCCAATTCCTGTTCTCACTTGTGATAAACCTTTTTTCAAAGTAATTGGCTTCATGTTTTCTTGCGTTCTACCAGAAGTAGAAATTTGTGTGAATGATCCATCAGCAGGATCATAATCAGCATTGTATCCAGTGTCATCCATTCTCACACCTGCTAAGAAACTAGTTCTTAAACCAAACTTACCATAGTACTTGAATTGTCCAATCATGTTTGTTTGAAATTTCAAGAAAAGTGGAATAGTAATATATTTAGCACGGAATTTTCTAGTTTGCAAAAGAAAACCAGTAGTATCATTAAAATCTTTTACAACTCCAGTAATACCGTCATCATTCTCTTCATATTTTTGAATGTCAGTATCAGTATATGCATAGAATACATCACCTAGTGCAGTATTGGTATTGCTACCATAATTTAATTTAAACGACTCTAAATCAAATTGAATACCACTGGCGAACCCAATGTTGTTGTTGAACATATAGTTTCCGCCAACACCAATAGTGAAACCATTTCCAATGCCGTTTCTCTCTATTTTATTGGTTTGAATTTTAGTCCAATTAAATGTTGGTCCTAGCACCAATCCCATTTGAAATTTCTTATCTTGCGCGTTTGCTCCAAAAGCAATGCCTGTTATTAATATCAGGGTAAGTAACTTTTTCATAATTTTGCAATTATTATTTTACAATTTTGTAACAATAATAAGAAATTATCAGCAATGAGGAATAAAATAACTGCAATTATATTGTTATGTTTAGTCGGAGTGTCATGTTCTACCGATAAGTTGGATGTTGATGTGTCTGAAGTTGATCTGGATTTAGAATTTGATAGATTTGAAAAATCAATGTTTGCAGGGCAATCTCCTGAGGAGATGCTGACTATAAATGCGGATTTGATTGAACGCGGTGGTGAATTGTATGAGTTTTATGTGTACGATATGTTGCGGTCCGGTTCTGTTTATGATGATTCTATTGGGGAGTATTTGTGGTATTTTGTGAGCGATAGCATGATGCAATTGGTCAACAGTGATTTAGAAACTGAATTTTCTGATTTTACTGAAATCGAAACACAATTGACAGATGCGTTTAAGCATTTGCGTTATCACATGCCAGATGCCCCTGTTCCTTCTAAAATTGTTACTTACAATTCTGCTTATAGTTTTGGTGTAATTTCTACAGATAACGTAATAGGGGTTGGTTTGGAAATGTTTTTAGGACCAGAAAATAGAATTGTAAAAGAAATTCGTTTTCCTGTTTATATGAAAGAGAAGATGCGCCGAGAATATTTACCTGTTGACGTTGCGCAAAGTTGGCTCACTGCAAATGTTGTTGGTGATGAGAGAG
>CAKZPK010000451.1 GCA_937139035.1 uncultured Crocinitomix sp.
ATAATCTAATTTGTAAACTCCGTTTTGATGTATTGGAAAAGAATAGTACTGCTGATCGTAATCAATCCACTCATTACCAAATTGCGATAACCCAACTGCGTTGCATAATAAAAATGATATGGTCAACAGTTTATTCCACACCCTTACTCTCCTTTTTTCTTGGGATCATTCAGCTTAAATCGCAATGAAAAAACATGCGAATATAGAGCTACAGAAGCGTCTCCTATATCTGTAAATGCATAATCAATATTGATTCCTTTAAAACCAACTCCTACACCAATATTAGGCTGAAAAGTTAATGATTCTGTTAAGTCAGCATTTTTAATCCATTGCATATTTCCTGCTCCAAATCTTAATGCAACCCATTTACCATAACCTAATTCTAAACCAATTGTCGGATCAACACTAATTGGATTGGTACGGATTAAGACATTTCTTCTTCCGTCTGTATTCAACGCCATATCAATTTCAGATTTCACGTAGAATTCTTTTACAATATTGGTTTTAAACTGTGCTCCAAAAATGAATTTAGGTAAAGTCACCTCTAGCCCATTTTCAGGAATTTCGTTTCCTGTTGCTTGGAAAGTTTCAATCATTTGATCATCCAATGCAAAAGACCAAGCATTAAAAGTGGTAGTGACATCACGAGCTAATAAACCAAACTTCCATTTTTCGCCAAGATTATATTTTACACCTCCATCAATTCCAAATCCCCAAGAGCGAGCGAAGTCGCCTACATGTCTGTATACAATTTTGAAATTCCCTCCAACACTCAATCCTTCAACAGGTAGTTTACGTGCATAAGAAAAAAGAAAAGCATAATCCCCAGCAGAGAATGTTGTAATATTATCGTAGTTAATGTTTCCGTCTTTATCTATTAATTGCGTAGTATTTGGAATATCATCTACTCCAAAACGAATAAATGTAAACCCGGCGGTACTCATCTCATCAATTGGTTTGGCAATTCCGATATAATCATATTTCGCTATTCCCGCAAAATACTCGGAGTGCATAGCACCAATTTGCATAAAGTCATTAACCTCTGTTAATCCTGCCGGATTCCAATAACCTGCAGTAACGTCATCCACTCCAGCAACAACAGAGTTAGATAATCCTAAGGCATTTGCCCCAACACCAATAGAGAGGAATTCGTTTGAATATTTTGGTGTAACATCATTTTCTTGCGAAAAGGAAAAATGTCCAGCAAAAGCGAATAGAGTGATTAAACAGAGTTTTTTCATAGTTGCAGCGCAATAAAGATAAGAAATAATAAATGTACCGTCCTTAATAACTGCGCTTTTAGCAAAAAATTGTGTGCGCTATTCGACGTAAGTTCATCTTTTATCGATCTTTTGCTAATTGGTAGACGTTAGAAATATTAAAAAGCTTTCAATCTTTCCCAATTAATTCTGCATTTTTGTGCTATGAATGCCATTAAGCGATTAATACCAAACCTGTTTACTGCAGGAAATTTAGTAGGCGGAATATTAGCCATTATATTTACCTTAACTGGTAAAATTCATCTGGCTCCATTTTGCATCTTCATTTCCGCAATTTTCGATTTTTTAGACGGTTTTATTGCCCGTATACTAAAAGTACCTAGTGAATTGGGGAAACAACTAGATTCATTGGCAGACATGGTAACCTTTGGTGTTGCCCCAGGAATAATTGTCTATGAATTGTTCAGAATGAGATTCATGGCAACAGTTTTTGACGGAACCGTTTCACGTACTTTTTTAGATTATATTCCTTCCAACACCACTCACATGGACACTGGAATATGGCGAAATTCAGAAATTCAAGGAGCATGGGACTTAGCCTTTTTACCTTATTTAGGATTAATAATTCCTGTATTTGCACTGTTTAGATTAGCCAAATTCAATTTGGACACAAGACAATCAGACTCTTTCATTGGATTACCAACACCTGCAATGACTCTATTCTTTGCTTCATTACCGTTACTTATTCTCTCAGATGCAGCACGTAACTCTGATTTTTATTTCGAAATTGTTGCAAATATTATTTTGAATCCGTGGTTTTTAGCTAGTTCTGCCATCATAATGTCCATACTAATGGTAGTAGAATTACCACTCTTTGCCCTCAAGTTCAAACACTTCAAATTCAAAGGAAATGAGATTCGCTACATCTTTTTAACAATTTCTATTTTATTGTTGGCAACTTTATTCTTTTGGGCAATACCTTTGATAATAATTTTATACGTAATTTTGTCGCTAATTAATACACGAATTGCAAAATAGAACAGCATGAAATTTAAAGCAGAAATTGATGTAATGCCTTTAGAGGCTTTGTTAGATCCTCAAGGAAAAGCAGTAAGCCAATCAATGGGTAACTTAGGATTGTCTGAAATTACTAATGTTCGTATCGGAAAGCACATTCGTATTTTTGTTGAAGCAGGTTCGAAAGAAGAAGCAGAAGCAAAAACTACTGAAGCGTGTAAAAAATTATTGGTAAACGAAATCATGGAAGGTTACACGTTTACGGTAACTGAGGCCTAGTTCTCCCCAACTATTTTTTATTGATAAAATCTTTCTCTCCGAAAGAATTCGCTTTTTGGTGGCGTAAACCCAAATTATTTTGGCTTAATTTATAATCTCGTTAATTTCGAACGAAAATAAATTAATGTATGCAAATAGGAATTACTGGCGCCAGTGGTCATGTCGGAAATGTACTTTGTCGGTTACTCATTGAACAAGGTTATAAAGTAAATGCACTTTATTATTCTGATAAAACCGCCCTTCAAGATTTAAACGTCAATCTTTTTCAAGGCAGTGTTTTGGAGCCTGCTTCTCTTCTACCTTTTGTTAAAGGATGTGACGTTATTATTAACTCGGCAGCAATCATTTCTATTCATGGAGATCCAACTGGAATTGTATTTAAAACAAATACTGAAGGCCCTAAAAACATCTTAGATGTTGCTATCAAAGCTGGTGTAAAAAAGATTATTCACTTAAGCAGTACACATGCTGTTTTAGAAGAGCCGCTTGACCAACCTTTTAAAGAGGATCGTCCTTATAAAACCAAGCAGCATTTTGCCTATGATTATTCTAAAGCTACTGGCGAACAAATAATGCTAGACGCTTTTCAATCCAATAAAATTCAAGGTTGTGTCATTCGTCCAAGTTCTGTGATTGGTTTATTTGATTATAAACCGTCTGAAATTGGCAAGGCTTTGCTCGATTTCTATAATCGAAAAATTCCTATGTTACCACCTGGCGGTTATAATTTCATTGACGTTCGAGATATTTCTCAATCGATTATCAATAGTATTGAAAAAGGACGTAATGGTGAAATCTACTTATTAAGCGGAGATTATTATACCCTCAAGGATTTTGCAGCTGTTGTCACTAAAGCGTCTGGAATAAAAACTCCTAAAACGGTAATGCCTTTTTGGTTTTTAAAAGGAATTCTGCCTTTTGTTAAAATGTATGGAAAGCTTAAAAAAGCTGCTCCTATTTTCACAATTGAAGCTATAACGGCATTGAAATTAGGACATCCAAATATGGTGAACGAAAAGGCACAAAAAGAATTGAATCATACTTGCCGCCCTTTAATAGAAACAATAAGCGATTTTTATGACTGGCAAAAAAAGAGAGGAATAATTAAATGAGTCTAGCCACGTTAGAAATTTGTGCATACATCTGGCTTTCCATAGCAATTGCTGTCCACATCACTATGTTTTTTGTTACGGCACCTTTTGGTCGTCACACCTCTAAAAATTGGGGACCAATGGTTGATAATAAACTCGGCTGGGTTATTATGGAACTTCCATCATTAGCCATCATGCTATACTTCCTGTTTTTTGGATCTTATTCATTCAATTCTTTTGTCTGGATTTTGTTTGCTTGTTGGATCTTTCATTACATGAATCGAACATTTATTTATCCTTTGCGCATTAAAGCCACGGACAAAAAGATGCCTTTATTTATTGTACTTAACGCAATTCTCTTTAATTGCGTTAACGCTGGCCTCAACGGTTATTTCCTCGCTGAATTAGCCAATTCGGAAACTTATGGAATAGCTTGGTTAACAACACCGCACTTTATAATTGGTGCCACTTTATTTTTAATTGGTTTAACAATTAACTGGCGTGCAGACCATCTATTAATCAACTTGCGCAAACCTGGTGAAACAGGTTATAAAATTCCCAAAGGTTTTTTATTCGACTATATCTCATCC
>CAKZPK010000452.1 GCA_937139035.1 uncultured Crocinitomix sp.
GCCTTTCCGATTTTTGGCAGCCTACCGTGAATTGCAACGCGTTAATTCGCAATACACAAGTGCGGTGTTAAATGCATTGGAAATTGCAACTATGCATAGCGCTAAAAACATCAAAGGTTTCAGCTATTCCACGCGAGTAGTAATTGCATGTGATGTTTCAGGTTCAATGCAACAACCAATTTCCCCAAAAAGCAAAGTGCTTTTGTATGACGTTGGTTTAATGTTGGGTATGTTAATGCATTCGCAATGTAAAAATGTAACTGCAGGTATGTTTGGTAACACATGGAAAACCATTAATATGCCACAGCAAAGTGTATTAAGTAATGTGCAAGAGTTTTACCGCCGAGAAGGTGAAGTAGGTTATTCTACTAACGGTTATCGCGTAATTGAGAGTTTAATTGCGAAAAACCAAGTTATGGATAAGGTGATGCTTTTTACGGATGTTCAAATGTGGAACAGCAATAACACGCATCATACCTTCGCAAAATCATGGGCGAACTATAAACGCATAGCGCCAAATGCCAAACTGTATTTATTTGACTTGGCAGGTTATGGTCAACAACCAATAAATATGCTAAAAAATGATGTGTATTTAATGGCTGGTTGGAGTGACAAAGTTTTTGATATGTTGCACGCGTTGGAGCATTCAAATTCAGCCATCACAGAAATAAATAAAATAAATATGTAAAAAATACTAGCTGCGTAAAAACATTGCGCAGTTAGTATTCACCTTTGTAAACAACAAGATAACGATCTTGATAAATAAAATTGAAATTAAACAAGTGCCGTAGAGAAGAGATACTTCGATTGGTAACCTGAGGGTCGGAGGTTCAATTCCTCCCAGCGCGCGAAAATGTGCTGTAGCTCAGTTTGGTTAGAGCATCAGATAAAAAGCCTTTTTTCGGATTTCGCCTTGTTTAACTTTTTCGCCTTAAAACGACGTTTTGGGTGAAGCAAAAAAATAGTTCTTTAACATATTGAATAGTAAGTGCCGTAGAATAGAGTTACTTCGATTCCAGACTGGAGATGGAGGTGTGAACCCTCTCAACCTGCCAAGCAGGTTGTAGTCTAAAACAGGACGCCAGAGACATGTCTCTTTTCGCAATTTGCCTTACTAACTTATTAAAGTAGAATGTCGTAGAAAAGAAATACTTCGTCTCAACTGAAGGGGAGGAATCATATAGTTGTAAATGCAACAAAATGGTCCAGTTCGACTCTGGCAAAGACAATACCCCAATTAAATATTCTTTTCGTCATTTACTTCTACTTTAAATATTGCAAAAACAAGTGCCGTAAAAAAGTCATACTTCGCTGGTTAAGTTTGGTTCGAATCCAAAATCGGATGATTTGAAATAATTCAACGTCCGAATTTATGCTGATTTTTTGCCTTTTGCCTTGTTTTAATTATTGAGATGCCGTTAGTTAAGTGATACTTCGTCCAAAGAAACAAAAACACTTAGCAACTATTGCTCGCAATTTAAAGAGTGCCGTTATGAAAAGCTACTTCGACTGTTAATCAAAATCTTTTCATACTTATTGCCTCTTTTTTAATCTCTAAAGCGCTTAAATTATTGAAGGCGTGAAAGAATTCAACAGAATAATTATTATCTATAAAAGATAATTGAATACAGAAAACTGAAATTAATTTACCTGAATAAGGTGGTGTTTCCACTAATTCGGCCAGTTCTACCATCCACCAAATTATAATCTAATACCCATGTGAATACGCCTGGGTTTTCATCTTTATTATGGTAAGTTCCATCCCATCCAATATCCTGATCGGAGGTTTCAAAAACACGCTCACCATATTTATTATAAACCTCTAAGTGAACTTCTTCCAAATTATACCCTTGTACAAATAGAATATCATTAGTCCCATCTCCATTTGGAGAAAAACCTGATGCAACACCAACACCTTCAACAAAGTTTACCAATACAATTACCGTATCGGATGCCGTACAGCCATTTTGGTCTGTAAACAATACAATAAAAGTTTCATCATATCCAGGGCTTGCAGTTGTAACATTGCAAGTAGGACATTCAATTTCAAAATCTGGACTCCAAACATAAGATCCAGTTGAAGTACTATTCGCAATTAAATTTGCCGTACCACCTGTATTAATTACTGTATCTAACTCTGCCGTTAAATCTGGCTCAGGAATCACAACTAGATCAACCGTAGCTGAACGTTGGCACCCATCTGCAGAGACACCAGTAACAGTATATGTAATAACCCCATCCATATCAGGAGTATGCGGCTCTCCATTTACAACATCATGATCCCAAATATAGGTTGCTGCACCACTCCCCGTAAAAACAACCGATTCGCCAAAGCATATTTCTGATGGATCAACTGTTCCAGTAACCTCAGGTAATTCATAAACTGTCACTGTCACAGAGCTTGAATTCTCACAAGAGATTGGACCTAAATAACCAATAACCGTAAAGGTAAAAGTTCCGGGATCAGTTGGAAAAAATGGAGTTCCATCAATTACTCCCGTATCCCAAGTATAAGTATCTGCACCACCTCCGGTAAAAATAATTGATTCACCCATACAAACTTCAGTCGGCGTAGCAGTAGCTGTTACAACTGGATTTGGATAAACTGTTATATCTACGGTTTCGGTATTTTCACAACCTGTTGCTGCAGTTGTACCTGTAACAGTATATGTAAAGGTTCCAGTAACAGCAGGTGTAAATGCCACCCCATCTACAATTCCACCATCCCATGAATATAGATCTGCTCCACCACCTGTAAACGTAATTGTTTCTCCCAAACAAATTTCAGTTGGCGCGGCAGTTGCCGTAACAGTTGGCAAAGGATTAACCAATAAATCTACTGTAGCAGTATTTTCACATCCTTCTGCAGAAGTACCTGTAACTGTATACGTAACTGTTCCAGGTGCAGCTGGAGTAAATGGCACACCATCTGTAACACCAGCATCCCAAGAATATGAAACTGCTCCACCACCTGTAAAGGTTGCTATTTCACCCAAGCAAATTTCAATTGGACTGACTACAGCCGTAACTACTGGCAGGTCATTTATAGTAACATCAATAGTTGCAGTACTTGAACATCCTGTTGCTGTAACCGTACCCGTAACGGTATGTGTAAAGGTTCCAGCAGCTGCAGGGAAAAAGGCAACTCCATTTACAACTCCTAAATCCCAAACGTATGTATCAGCTCCTCCTCCATTAAAAACAATTGATTCGCCTAAACAAATTTCAAGTGGCATTGCACTAGCAGTGACTGGCGGTAAATCATTTACTATAACATCAACAGTTGCAGTATTTTCGCAACCTGTTGTCGTGTTTGTTCCAGTAACAGTATATGTAAATGTTCCGGCCGTACCTGGTGTAAACGCAACTCCATCTGTAACTCCTCCATCCCATACATATGCATCAGCTCCACCACCTGTAAACGTAATTGTTTCTCCTAGACAAATTTCAGTTGGCGCAGCAGTTGCTGTTACTACTGGTAAAGGGTTCACTGTTAAATCTACAGTGGCTGTATTTACGCATCCTTCTGCCGAAGTTCCTGTAACTGTGTATGTAACAGTTCCAGTAGATGCAGGAGTAAACGGAACACCGTCTGTTACCCCTAAGTCCCAAACGTATGAAGCCGCACCACCACCTGTGAAAGTTACAGATTCTCCTAAACAAATTTCAGTATGAGTAACCATTGCTGCTACAATTGGTAAATCATGCACTGTTACGTCAACAGTTGCAGTATTTTCACATCCTGTTGCAGTAACAGTTCCAGTAACGGTATGCGTAAACGTTCCGCTTGTTGCTGGAAAAAATGCAACTCCGTCAGTTACGCCTAAATCCCATGCATAAGTATCTGCTCCTCCGCCTGTAAATGCAATGGACTCTCCAATGCATATTTCGTCAGGTGTAGCAGTTGCAGTAACTGTAGGATTATCATTTACAATAACGTCAACTGTCGCCGTATTTTCGCATGTAGTAGTTGTATTTGTGCCTGTTACAGTGAAAGTAAATGCTCCAGCAGCGACAGGCGTAAATGGAACACCATCTGTAACTCCACCATCCCAAACATAGGTATTAGCACCGCCGCCTGTAAATGTAATAGATTCACCCAAACATATTTCACTCGGCATTGCAGATGCCGTAACCACTGGAAGCGGATTCACGATTAAATCTACCGTTGCAGTATTTGTACAACCTGTGGCTGCATCCGTACCTGTAACAGTATAAGTAACTGTTCCGGCAGCAGCAGGCGTAAATGCAATGCCATCTGTCACTCCTAAATCCCAACTATAAGATTCGGCACCGCCACCCGTAAAGGTTGCAGATTCTCCAAGGCAAATTTCAGTTGGAGCAACCGTAGCTGTAACCACTGGCAATTCTAACACTGTTACTTCAACAGTTAACGGACAATCACTAGGTGATACGGATGTTGCTGTATACGTAATTACTCCTGTAGAAGCTGGGAAAAATGGAACACCATTCGTCACACCCATATCCCAGTTAACGGCTGCGCCAATTGGAGAAGTAGCGTCTAAGATCAGAGGTTGATCAAAACATAAAGTTGTATCTGAAAATGGAGTGATTAATGAATCACAATCAAATCGAAATAAACGAACGTGACCTGCAGAGGTGCCTGTACCATCATTTACATAAGCTCCATCAGCCAAAATATTTCCAACATCATCTAATCCCAAAGACCAACCCGAACGGTCATAAATCATCTCTCCAACAACATTGCTTCCTTTCGGAGTCCATACACCACCTATGTTTTCAAATACACGTACATGTCCCGATTCTGCAGTTGATTCATCATTTTTTGGTCCACCAACTGCCAATGTTGTTCCGGTTTCATCTAAACTCACTGACCATCCATATTCATCATCAGCTGCAGCACCGTCTAAATCCCCTCCTATTTGTGTCCAAACTCCTCCAATATTTTCAAATACGCGCGCATGTCCAGCATTCACACCAACATCATCATTCTTTGCACCTCCAATTGCTAATACATTTCCATTTCCACTTAAACTTATACTTCTTCCGAACTCGTCACCAGCTGCCTCTCCATCCATATCACCTCCGATTTGCGTCCATGTTCCTCCACTAAATTCATAGACTCTAGCATGACCAGAAAATGAACCCATTCCATCATTTTTATAAGCTCCTATACCTACAATAGTTGCATCTGAACTTAAACTTACTGCACAGCCACTCCAATCGAAAGCAGCTTCGCCATCAATATCGGCTCCTACCTGAGTCCAAACTCCTCCAACATTTTCATAAACTCGCACGTGACCTGATTGTGAACCTGAGCCATTATTAATTGTTGCTCCAATTGCTACAAATGTTCCATCATTATTTAAACTTACAGAGGTTCCTGATTTATCTCCCGTAGCTTCGCCGTCAATATCTGTTCCTATTTGAGTCCAAACACCACCTGTAAATTGATAAACACGTGTGTGACCAGCATCAACTCCTGTTCCGTCATTAGTTGGTGCACCTACTGCAACAATATCTCCAGTTGAATTGATACTTACAGATGTACCGAATGCATCACCAACAGCTTCACCGTCAATGTCTGCTCCCACTTGGGTCCAAACGTCTAAAATATTTTGATATACTCTTACATGACCAATGCCCCCATTTTCAGGCGCACCAATTGCAACAAAATTGCCATCTCCACTAAGGCTTACTGATGTTCCACTTCGATCTCCTGCTGCCTCACCATCAATGTCTAATCCTATTTGCGTCCAATCCTGAGCAACGGCAGATGATCCTATAACAAATAGGAATGCCATGATGATGCTCTTAAAAAAAGGAGTTGTTTTCATTTTCGCAGTAGTAGACTTAACAAAGACCCTTCTAGGTTTCTATAAAACGCTTAGAATTTCAAGTAGTTGTCTAAAACGTTTTACAATTCACAATATAATAGATAATAACAAGTAGCTCAATAAAAAAATCATTTTTTATTGTTCTCCTTATTAACAATTTAAGTGTATGCTTCCCCTAATTAGTAATCCTAAAAACATTAAATTATTCTTTTTAATATCGTGTTGTCATGTCTGTTGGCAAAATCTGTATTCACAGAGCAAAGGTCGACTACTTTTCACCTTTCTCATATCACTTTAAAATCATTTCCAATTTTAGTGAAAACTACATTAGGATAGTGCAAATAAGAACCAATATGTATTGAGAATTTATTGCTATTTATAAACTTTTAGTCTATTTGAATGACTAATTCAGTGTTTTCTGCTTCGTAGCTTCTATTAGCCAACTAAAATATGCGCATTGTAAAAAAGGAATACCACATAATATTTACTTGTATTACAAAAAAATCTTGGAAACAAAAAAAAGACACCTAATTGGTGTCTTTTCATGTTATATATATTCTTTTTTTTAGTCTTCGTCGTTTCCTTCTCCTGAACGATCGTCGATCAATTCATCATCATCTTCATCCATTTCGTCGTCATTGTCTTCATCATCAACAATTGCGTCGTTATCTTCGTCCATTTCGTCGTCACCATCTTCATCATCAATAACTCCTCCGCTACCGCCAGTTTCATCTAACCTACCACGAGTTTCAGTATCTTCGTCAAAATGCTCTTGAGCAAAAGGATCTTGATTGTTTTCACAAGTAACTACCTCTTCTTTTGTACAAGAATCAAACAACAAAATTGCTGTTAAAACTGATAATATGTATAAAAATTTCTTCATCTTAATTATGTATAGTTCACATATACTTGATTCAAAGATACAAACAAATAACTGTTAATGCAAATTTTTTTTTCATTTTTATTCTTGAAACTTCTCAGCACCACCCAATTTAAGGATAACTTTTGTTCCTAAACACTCCTCATTTTCATCATTCATTTGGAAAGGTCCTATAATCATTAGGTTCTCTCCAGTTAAGCGCCGAAGAATTTCAATTCGTCTATTGGTTATTTCCACCCCCTTTGATTCATGATCTCCTGCAATCTGCTCAGTTTTTAACGCCAGACTATTATCAATGCCTACACCATTATCTGTCACCTCAAATACTACCTCTCCAAATTCTTGATAAACTTTAACGGATATTTCGCCGCCTTCTTCTTTGGATAAAACTCCATGAATAATGCTGTTTTCAACAAAAGGCTGCAAAATCATTGATGGAATCTCAATAGATTCAGTGTCTAATGAAGAAGAAACTTCTACCGTATATTCAAACTTATCAGAAAAGCGCATCTTCTCTAACCCTAAGTATAATTCTATTCGTTCAACCTCTTCTTGCAAAGTCACAATAAAGTTATTCGCTGCTGAGCTATCTAAATTTTTACGAATTAGTTTCGCAAAATTGGAAAGAAACCTATTCGCCGAACGTTTATCGGAGCTATTAATAAAGTACTGTATCGAGTTTAATGAATTAAAAATAAAATGCCTATTCATGCTTGCATTTAACGACCGTTGCTCTAAAAACAATAATCTGTTTTTTAAATCTAACTTTTCATTATCCTGCTTTTGCTTTAATACTCGAATTCGAGATTGAAATACATAGACTATAATTAAAAACCCGGCCAGAACCACAAGCAAAATAAACCACCACGATTTCCAAAAAGGAGGGTGAATAATCAAATTCACCTCTTTAATGGTTGACCAATCTTTACTTTTATTCATTGCACGAACCTGAAAAGTATATTCTCCAGGTTGCAAAAACGAATACGTTGCATAATTTGATTGCGAAACAGGTGACCACTGTTCATTTACTCCAATGAGGCGGTATTCATATTGTACGGCATTTGGGTTTTTAAGATTGATTCCAATAAAATCAAATGTTAAATGATTTTTATTATAGGGTAATTCAATTGAAGTGGGCACATTAAAAACTGAATCGATTTCATGTTCATAGTCGTCATAATTAAACTTCTCCATGAAAAGTCGAATACCTGTAATATGTAAAACCGGAAGTTCATAATCAAATACACTCTCACTTGCAGATGGATCAATTTTAGCAAGACCTCTAGCTGTCCCTATCCAAATATTCCCTTCAGTATCTTCATATAGCGCATTAATATTTGCCTCTTCATCAATTAACCCCTCTGCTGTTCCATAATTATTAATGGTATACTTTCTTTGATCCAAGCTGTCATAAGCAACCTGATATACACCTTTCATTCCAGAGACCCAAACACTTCCGTCACTACTTGTAATTAATCCCAAAACACTTTTAGATCTGTAATTTCTCTCACTCAATTGAAAACGATAAACCTCTCCATTAGAATTCATTACAAATAAACCATTTTCTGTACCAATCCATAAATTGTTTTGATAATCGGATGTTAAGGTGTTAATTTTGGCCTCTGGCAATTCAATTTTTACGTATGATTGAAAGTCACTATCCGCATTAAACTCAAATAATCCAATATCAGTTCCACAATAAATTTTTTCGCCCAATTTGTAAAGCTTATTAATATCTAATTCTGAATGGCATATTAGAACACTATCTTTACGCATAATTAACAGCCCTTCGTCACCACCTAATACCATGGTTTGCTTATCAGCCAATACTATTGATCGTATTTTTGTTTTAGGAAATGTCTCTAATAGAGGTTCCTCAATGGCATTACTGTTTTCATCTAATATTGTTAGCCCTCTCGTTGTTCCAATCCAAGTGCGATTCAATGAATCTTGATAGGTTACCCAAACCGTATTATCAAAAATAACTCCATCACTTCTAATATATTCGACTCCGGAATTACGAAATAGTGTAACACCAAAATCATATGTTCCAAAAATAAATGCCCCACTAGTATCTTGTGTGACTGACAAAATAATATCACTACCTAGACCATCCTCTGTTGTATAATAAACTATTGAAGTTCCAGAAAATTTTAATAAACCGCTACCTGCTGTACCCATCCAGATGTTTCCTTCATTATCCTTAAAAAGACATTCTAAACTACGGTCCATTAAACCATTCTCACTATTAAAGTATAACGTGTCTGATTCGCCTATAAGAAAAGCCCCAGAATTTGTACTGATACCAAATATGGAATTTTGATCTACAACAATTTCTGATGCAGTTGAAAAGTCAAGACTATAATTTACAATTTTGCCTGTAATTAAATTATAAGAAAATAAACCTACATGCCTTGCAGAAACATAAAGTTCGTCATTATAAATCCTTAATGATCTGACGCTTATATCTTCATAATTGGGAATTGATAATGAATCATAAGATTCTCCATCCCATACATATAGCCCTTCTTTAGAGCCACAAATGAGAATAGAATCACGATAAGAAACGACTGATCTAAACAGATAATTCTGCTCGATAGAATCTCCAACTTGAGTGAATTCAGAATCTTTAAAATGCACAAGTCCAGTCCTACTCGCAAAGTACATTTCTCCTTTTAATTCTGCAATATCACTGATTCGATATGGTTCGACAAAATTATAGGTCTTTACCGTTTTTTGTTTAAAAAGTGCAACCCCTTTTGCTGTTGCCACCCATAATGCACCATCATCTGCTACATAAAGCTTGCGAACCATATTATCAGGTAGCCCATCATCAACAAAATAGTTTTCAAATTCTATTCCATTATAACGGCTCAAACCAGAGGACGTACCGATCCACAAATAACCTTGTTGATCCTGACAAATGTCTCTAACCTGCGATTGTGCTAAGCCTTCTTCAACGGTATAACTTTTAACATTATACTGCTGAGCAAATGAAAAAATGGTGAATAAAGTTGCTAATGCAACGAGAAGTATTTTCACCTATTATAATGATTTAAGCGTTTTAACAAAACTAGAAACTCTATTTCGTGCAACAGAAAGCAATTTCCCATTCTTTAAAATAGCGAAATGACCATCCTCATTCAAATACTCTTTTAAATAATCCATATTAACAATATGTGACTTATGGATGCGATAAAAAATAGCAGGTGTTAAAATGCCTTCATAAATTTTTAAGGTTCTTGTATCTAAATAACGTGTTCCGTCAGCAAAATATAAAACAGTACAGTTACCCGAAGCTTCGAGATACATGATGTCGTTAATATCAATTAGTTTAATTCCTTTTGTATGGCTAATGGCTACTTTATTACCATAACCTTGAGACTCCATTGAAGAAGAAAGGTTTTTGATAGATTCAAAATACGTATCAAAATTACCTGGGTTTTCGCTAAAAGTAGATCGAGATTCTTTAATTTTATTTACCGCACGAACTAAATCATCAATATCAACTGGCTTTAAAACATAGTGAATTGCATTTGCGTTAAAAGCGCGCAAGGCGTAGTCTTTAAATGCAGTTACAAAAACAACTAAAAAATCTCTGTTTTCAATATTGTCCAGCAAATCAAATCCTTCTGACCCACTTGGCATTCTAATGTCTAGAAAAACAACATCTGGTTTAAGTTCTTCAATTTTTTCTTTGGCAGTACCAATATTTCCAGCATCAGCAATTACTTCAACATCCTCGCAGTACTCATGCAGTAACATGGTTAGGTTTTTTCTTGCCAAATCCTCATCATCTACTACTATCGCTTTAAGTTTCATTTCCTAAATGTATTGTGGTTTCATGATTTGAATAGTAGAAACTAATCAAATCATTCCAGCCGATTTCTTCATGGTTCTAGCTTATTTCATTACATCCTTAAAAGGTGTACTTCAATAAGTTTCTCCTAAAAATACAAATTAGATTGGAAAACCATTAAATCTGTTTTTAATACATTTTAATAAAAAGATACAACTCTACGCCTAATATATTTCCTTTGATTGGCTTTTTTGCTTTAGATTGCAAATGAAAACATCTAAAAACACGCTTATGATCAACACTTTACACTATGAAGAATTAAAACGAATTTGGATTTTTAATGACAACGGTAACTAGTTTACCAAATTCGAAAAAAAAAGACCAGCTAAAATTTAGCTGGTCTTTTTTTATATCCATAAAATGTAGCTTAACCACGCTTCACTCCACCACTATTATTAGTAGCAGGTGCACCTAGTTGTTTTTTGTCGTCCTTTTTATCATCAGATGGTTTCACGAATCCGCCACTTGCAACAAACTTAATTGTATAAGTAGTTGTTGCTACCTGATTTCCATTTTTAGCTGTGATACGAATCGTATTTGAACCACCTTTCAATTTTAAAGTTGAAACTAATTCTCCAGAAGCAGGGTTAAACGAATAACTCGTCATTTTTACACCATTCACTGTAAGTGTAATACCTGATTTACTTTTTACGTTTGAAATTTTAGTTTTAAGTACGAACGTTGGCGTATTGACCGTTTTAGTTGAAGAAGCAGGATTCACATTTTTGAACACTGGTTTTTTAGCCACTTGTTGACTTCCTCCATTGTTATTGTTCTGCTGTTGACCTGTCCCTAAATTCTGCGCAGGTTTTTTATAGGTAATAATGTATGAAATACTCGCTTTTTTATTTCCGTTTTTAGCATCCACCTTAATGGTATTTGCTCCTTCACGCAATCTAACTGAAGCAGTCATAGTTTTTGACGCAGAGCTAAACGTAAAGCTGGTTGTTTTAGTACCATTAATCGTTAATGTCAAATCAGATTTAGACATTACATTAATTGCACGCGTTTTTACAACATAAGTTGGCTTATTTGTTTTTGAAGTACTAATGCTTGGAGATATTCTGGTCAACTTAGGCGTTAAACTAGCACCTTGTTGTTGTCCAAGAGAACCACCACCGTCAGTTCCTCCACTGCCCACTTGTTGCACAACTTGCTTTTCATACGTGATATAGTAAGTTATAGCTGCTTCCTTGCCATTGTTAGCCTCAACCTTAATTGCATTGACTCCTTGGTTTAAACGAACCACAGCTGCCATTTGTTTTGTGTTGCTATTATAGTTAAAAGCTGTTGTCTTAACACCATTAACATACAAGTTAATCTCGGCTTTGCTTTTTACGTTTGTTACTTTCGTTTTTAACGTTAGCGTTTTCGATTTAACAGTAGTTTTAGTTGTGACTGGACTCACTGGTGTAATTTTAGGAACCAATACTTGTTGCACTTTAGTTCCACCGCCACCATCAGTTCCGGTTCCATTTGTTATTCCACCACCATTTCCGCCTGGAGCAACTCCACCTGGAATAGTTAAAGAAATTGTATATGTAGCTGTTTCTGTGCTACAATCATTGCTCAATGTAAACTGGACTGTATTTGATCCCGCGGCCAAAGCAATTCCAGATAAAGTAACTCGTGAACCATCAAAACTAATTGGTTTGCTCACTCCATTCACTAAAGCTGTAACATCTCCAGCATCTTCAACATTTGTTGTTCCTAAAACAATAGTATAAGGATTAACTGTTGTAGCTGTACTTAATCGGTTTGGGGTAATTAATGTATGCGATATTGGAGAGCAAGGCTCTTCGCAAACGCCATCCCAACCTGGATTTGCAACATAATCTCCGAATGGCTCACCGGCCGCACTTAAATTACACCCTGATCGAATCCAAACACCAACTATACATCTTCCTGCTTTGTCTCCTGTTGCTGAGAAAGTTCCTGTTAATCCAGTTACATCTGTAATTATTTGAGTTGTTCCATCATCTAAGTTCAAGATAACATTCATCAAATCTTTATCAGAAAATGCAGTTGCTGATTTATTATCACCTGAGAAGGTTGCAGAAACTGTAGGCACACAATTCTCTTCCTCTAACACATAAGTTACAACATATGTTGCACGAGCTGTTCCACAATCATTTGTTAAAGTAACAACTGCAGTATTTGTCGGAATAGAGATATAAGGCATTTCAAAAATCACCGTTCCTGAAGAGTAAGTAAAATCAACTGCTGCTCCATTTAATGTGATTGAAATTTGCTCTTCTGTTACGTTTTCAACTGTTAATGAAACAGTGTAAGTATCTCCTTCAATTGTTACTTCAGATTCTGTTGGAGAAACCATAGTATAAGTAGGAGGTGCACAAGGTGCGTCATACACAACATTCACTCCACCTGTTACTCGCTCACATCCGTTGATAACAATTTCAATTGAATTAGAACCATCTAATAATGTTAGCGGCGCTTCCAACTGATTCATTGCCATATCAAATTCAAATGGAACAGCAACACCGTTGAATCTTAAAAGGATATCTCCTGGATCTTCAATGTTAAAGATAGTTGCAAAGAACACAAGCTCTTGCTCAACCAATACCATTCCATCTGTCAATCCATTGATTATAATTTCAGGAATATCACAATGGTCATGATCAATTGTATAAGTTACTGTTTCAGTACTACAATCATTACCAAAAGTAATTGCTACTGTGTTAGAACCTTCAATTAACGGAATGCTTGCTATTGAAATTACACCGCCCGCAAATGTATGTGCGATTGTACTTCCATTCAAGGTTGCGTTAATTGTTCCAGGCGAAACATTTGTAGTATTCAAACTTAAAGCAATTGACGCTTCTTCTGTTTCAGACACTAAAGCACCTGGAGAAACCAAACTATAAGTAACTGGTGAACAAGGCACAGAATATCTAACCTGAATTTTATTGGTTGCTGTTTCACAACCATTAGCTGTTAATTGAATTGTATTAACACCTATTGTTAAGTTAAGGTTTGCTGTGACTGTTCCACTTCCCGCATCATATGCAAATGGCGCAGAAACTCCATTTAAAGTTAACTCTAATTGCTCTGCCGATTCAATATTTGTTACTAAACCAAGAAAGCTATATAGTGACGATACACTTGTTAATCGGTTAGTCGATAAATTTACACTTGGTGTATTACAATCATCATGTGTAATTGTATAGGTAATAAATTCACTGCTACAAGGATTGTTCATTCCAACAACAATTGTGTTTGCTCCATCTTTTAACGAAATTCCGTTAATGGTAAGGATATTACCACTTAAAGTAAATGGAATTGGCAATCCAGCATTTGTTACGTTGATGTTGCCTGCATTAACATGTTGTACTACTAAGTTAATGTTGTAAGTATCATCCGCACTTTCAGCTGTCAATGAAGAAGGGCTACCTAATGTATACGAAATCAAATCGCAAGGAATAGTGTAATTTACAGTATATGCCTTACTCTTAGTTTCGCATCCGTTTGCAACTACTCTTATTGAATTGCTTCCTTCAGCTAAAGTTAAACTTGCATTTAGTCCACCAGAAACAAGATCAAATACAAACGGTACAGGTGCATCATTTAAGAAAACTTGTATCGCTCCTGCATTTGGAACATTAGTAACGTTGGCTTGGAAGTTATATAATGACTCAGTTACTGCATTTGGATTTGCACCCAATGTTATTACTGGCGCCGCGCATCCAGAATAGCTGATTGAATAATTTACAACATCTGAACTACAATCATTCGCCATGCTCACAATCACTGTGTTTGTTCCATCAATCAAATCAATACCAGTAATGGTAATAATTTTAGATTCAGAATTAAACATGAATGGAATAGATGACCCGTTCAATTTAACACTAATTTGACCTGCGTTGTCTACACCAAATGTGCTTAATGTAATTTCATATTCACTTTCAACAGATACTGTTGGTGTTACATTTGGCATCATTAACGTGTGCGAAATTTTGTCGCAAGGCGGCTCATAAGTTAAACTTGCCTCTGTACTTACAGACTCACATCCGTTTGCTTGTATATTAACCACATTACTTCCATCCAATAATGGGAATTCAGCAGTTAATAAATGTGTTGTTGGATCAAAATCAAAATCTGCAGGTGCTCCATTAATCAATAATACGATATCAGAAGCATCAGACACATTTGTTACAATTACTGCCAAGTTGAAGATACCCTCTGTCACAACCATACCTGGATAGATACCGTTAATGATAATTACAGGTGGCTCACAACCATCATAGTTAATTGTATAAGTCACTGTGCTTTCACTACACTCGTTAGACATTGCAACTACTACTGTATTTTCACCATCAACCAAACTCAAACCAGTCAATTGTATATTTCCAGAAATTGGATCAAACAAAGGAGTGACTGAAGTTCCATTTAATGTTGCCGTAACTTGATCAGCACTTACAATTCCGCTTGCATGCAATGTTACATCATACGAATCTGTTGGTGCAGTTACTATGTTAGTTGCTGGAGACAATAAACTTGTAACAATTGTCTCACAAGGAACCTCACGTGTAACAGTCATTCTATGCGTATCAGATCCACAAGCATTTTCAACTCGAATTTCAATTGCGTTTGAACCTACATTAAGCGTTAATGCCTCTGCTAAAATATCTGTCCCCTCGTTATAAGAGAACTCATGCGAAACACCATTTAATAATAGTATAATGTCTGCAGTTTCAGCATTTGAAATAGTTGCATTAACAATAATTGATTCGCTTTCAGTACTTGTTCCAGTTAATGGAGTTACACTAGAAATTACTGGTACTTTACATTCTTTACGAATGATATTGTAAACTAATACAGCACCACCACAATCAGTTTTAGCAGTGATTGAAATTACATTGCTTCCAATTAGTAAATTAATTCCTGAAATAGTTATTGTTCCTGTTCCAGCATCAAATATAAATGGAATATCACTTCCGTTCAACTTAACTGCTAACTCACCCGCATTGGCAACATGAGTTGCAGTTGCAACTACTGAAACCACCTCATCCAAAGTTGAGTATGAAGATTCTCCAGCAGCAGTCAGCGTAGGATCATAACAAGGAGCATCAGGCGCCTCATAAATCAATGTAAATGTTGCTTGGTTTGTTCCGCATTCATTTGTTACAATAACATTTACTGCGTTTGAACCTTCTAATAAAGTAATTGCTTTAGATGCAATTGACGTTTCACCGTTATAAGTCATATATCCTTGACTTACTCCATTCAATCTCAATTCAACCGTTGTTCCTGGTGAATGGTTATTGATTTGTGCATCAACTGTCACGTTTGGTTCTTCTACAGTAGAATAAGGTACTGGAGAAATATAACCAACCGTTGGAATAATGCACGGCTCATCATCTTTTTCAAAATTAATTACAGCCAAATCAGAATCAGATCCGTCTGCATTTTCAACAGACACCTCAAAGATATTACTACCCGGAATTAATGTTGCATTGTACACAATTTGGTTTCCACCAATGAATGCATAAGCAGCATTTGAAATTAATACCCCATTTTGTTTGAATACAATTTGACTCTTAGAATCAATATGCGTTGTATTTGCTGTTACAGTGAACGGCGCCACATCAGACAAATGCGGTGAAGTTGGTGGATTAATAAAGTTTACAGTTGGAGGACATGGTACAACAGGTTTTTTATACTTGATGATTCTCATGTCCGAATCTGTTCCAGCAACGTTAGTTCCAGAAATTGAAACAATATTACTTCCTTCATTCATTACGATTGGCAAGTTCAACACTTTAGTGTATGTATTATAAGTAAAGGCAGCCGTTGGGATACCGTTTACGCTAACACTAATATCTGCAGCACTTGCTACATTTAATACATTTGCAACAACTGTAATGTTTGGTGATTCAAACTCAATATTATCAACTGCAGTATAAGTAATATCTACAATTGGTGGAGCTTGAGGAATTGATCTTCTGTAAATGATTGTTGTTGTTTCAACATCCATTCCATCTTCATTCACACCTTTAATTTCAATTACATTTGAACCTTCAACTAAACTTGTTGTAAAGTTCATCATGTCTGAAGACACGCTGTAAGAGAACAACGTAGAAACTACACCATTAATCTTTAATGTAATATTAGATGCAGATGAAACATGTTCAACTTTTGCAGTTACATTATAAGAAGGTGTGTAAACCGTTATAGGATCTGCAGCAGGATCAATAAATGTTACAATTGGTGGCTGCGGTGCATCAGGTCGACTATAAATAATCGTTGTTGACGCAAAATCAGAACCAGCCTCATTAACACCTGTAATTTCTACAATATTAGCTCCTACAATTAATCCAGTGCTGAAATAAATTTCTTTCGTTGTTGTGTTGAAAGAATAAGATCCAACCGGATTTCCGTTTACTCTAATAGTTAACCCGGCTTTTGAAGCCACATGCAATGCTGTCGCACGAATGTTGATAGATGCTGTATTGGTATAATAAGGATCTACTCCAGGATTTACAAAATCCACAATTGGCGGTTGTTGTGCCTCTGGTTTTTTGTAAATAATTTCTACTGTTTTACTATCACTACCTACTTCGTTTGTAGCAGTTACTGTAACTGTATTTGTACCTTCATTTAGATTTAAAGATGCATTTACAACTTTCGCACCACCATCATAACTAAAGGCGTTTATGTTAACTCCATTTAAGTATACTCTTATTTGCGACTTACGATCAACATTTAATACTGTTGATACTAGTCCGAATATATTAGAAGAAGTATAATAAGGTGTATAAGGCGGATTAGTAATTGTTACTATAGGTGGATTTTTTGGTTCCTCCTCTTCTTTATAAATTATAATCACAGACTCATAATCAGACCCAGCTTCATTCGTTCCAGTTACCTCAAATAAGTTTTGTCCAGGGTGTAAAATCACTCGGCTTTCAAACTGATCTGTATAGGGGTTAAAAGTAAAGTTATTATTGATGTTTCCATCTTGCTTAAATGTTACTTTTTCCTTACTGTCAACATAATAGATATTCGCTTTAATTTTAAACGAATTTTCCATTGTTGTATGTGGACTTGAATTCGGATCATAAATATCTACAATTGGTAGTTTTTTAGTTACCGGATCAATAATAGGATCAGTAGGTTCATCCGTATCAAAATCATCAATATCTGGATCATCCACTATCTCATCATCATATTTACCATTGAATAAATGGAATTTAAATGTTAAGGCTGTATAGTGGTATATATCATTATCAAATGAAGGTGTTCCGTTAAATTCGTTTGGCATTCCGTCAAACAAATTATTACGTGTCCATGTCATTTTATGCTCTAGTCCAATTGCAACTGCAGGATGAACCTGTTTGCTAATACCAAAACCAAAGCTTGGCGCCCAATCAACTTCATATTCAAAAGCATCTCCTACTAAAGAAGTTTCGTAATCATCATCTTGCAAATTCAAGATATTTGATTGCGAAGGGTTAGTTGGCAATTGATCATAGTCATATGTTGGTTCACTCAAGAATATATCATCATCAACCAAGTTTGTCGCGGTATGGTATCCTTTAACACCAATTCCTCCAAATACAGAAAGATTCCACCCAGTATTTTGGCGTAATCGATTGGTATTTAAAACCAACTCTAATGAACCACTTAATAAGTTGGTTCTATAATTAGGGATAAAATAACCTAGCGAATCTTGATACGTCTGCAAAACAGGTTGACCATAAAGGTTTAACCCAGCAGAAGACGCACTATCTAATGCATATCGATCAGTTGCCTGTCCTTGAAACTGTGCATGCAAAAAACGTGCGCGCAAATCCCATGAAAAGATCTTATCTGGATTCATGCCAAATGACTTACCGAAAGTAAGTCCATAACCACCACGCACTCGATAATCTACTTCGGTTTGTGTTGACCAGGTTCCACCAACATTCAGTCCTATAAACCATCTGGTGTCTCGGTCGTAATTAACATGATACTGCGCAAACCCCTGACTTATTGTAAGTACCGTGAATGCTAATAGTGTAAAAATTCTAATCATACGCCTAAATAAAATGTTTCGCAAGGTAAGGATTTTGTTCGAAAAGGTTTTGGCCTTCCTTGATTAAAAGGTCTAATACATTTTTCGTACCAAAGTTATAAAACTGACCGATAAACGGTTGTTTTTTTCGGACGAAATACGGTGGGTTTTGTTTACTAAATCGTTTAGGATTAGTTGGTATTTAGTATGGAGGCGCATCTTGCGACACGAAGGTGAAGATATCTTATTTTACCTTCGTCCATGTTTTAGTATCGAACAACCAACCTAAATATCCACGTACTTTTAAATCTCCATCTTCAAGCCAAAATTTACATTCATAAACTTCTCCATCTTTCGGGTCATAGATAAAACCGCCACTCCATTCACCGTCATCATAAGTAAAATCCGTTAGAATGTCGATTCCCATAATCGGGCGTTTGTTCAGTTTTTCATTTGGGTTATTTTCATCAATTTTTGGATTTCCATCTTCATCATTGGGCTCTGCAATCCAAACTACGCGTCCGTAAAACTTCCCTTGCTTTTGGTAAATTTCAACTTTAGCATCTTCTATTTCCGTGAGCCATGTACCTAGCACGGCGGTTGAACCTGTTTGACTAATTCCAATAAATGGTAGAAGCAATAATGTGAAGAGTAATGTGTTTTTAATCATAGGGTAATATTACTTATAATTTATAATGTCCCCGCGAAATAGAGATATTTACTAGCAGGAAGTATTCTTGATTTGTCGGATCCCATAATGTAGGAAAGTTTTGTCATACAAATAAATTATTTTAGAATTGGAAAACGTTATTTTATCTTTTGGATGATATTTTAAGATTACCTCATTAGAATTCCGTTGAAAAGCTGTTCCTTGTCCATTTAATTCATTAAAAATTCGGTTCGAATAAACGTTAAGAAACTTCCAATTAATCATAACTATTCATCCTCTTCACCTTCTTCTGCCAATTGCATTAAAGGCGATTCAGAAAAATCCTTCACTTCATAATCAGAAGGGATTTCAAAAACGGACTCAGATGGTGAATATGGCGTAACAGAATTTGCTTCTTGAGTCATTATTAAACCATCCATCTTTATCACTATTCGCAATGGAAACCCTTCCACTCCAGGATAAGACAAACCATTGACCAAATCAATATTAGGATTAGAATTCACATTAATTTTAGTTGTTGTCCAGTATTCAGTAATCATTTCGCCTGATTCAGTTTGATTTGTCACCTCATACTTAGTGCACTTATAGCCCATAATTTTTTCTTTGTCCTTTGTTTTAACAACAACACCATCCTCTTGCTCTTCTTCTGTTCCCGCTTCCTCAACTAAATCCTCATTAAATTCATAAACAATTTTATTGTCATCATCAATCATAACATTTTTATTCGTCACCTGATCCACAATAAGATCATTGAGCAAATATGCCATTCCACCAGACAATTTTAATCGCACCTTTTTATCACCAAAAGTGTATTGATAGCTCGTAAATCCAACCACCTGCATATACTCAGCACCCTCACCTTCATAAGATACTTCGTATTTAATTACACCTTGGAAAGGATCATCTCCAGCAGATGAAAAAATTGGCGTTAATAAAATGGAAAGGAATAAAAATAAATTTTTCATAGTAACGCTATTTCAGTCTCGATAGAGTGAGCTTAAAGTTAGTTATACGAATATAAGTTATTTGGCTGAAATAGTAACGGAATAATGTACGGTGGATTAATGATGTTGCCGGTTTATAGGGCAGTGAAATGGTAGGGTCGTTATGCAGGATTACAAATCCTGCACAGCGGAAGTATGACCGAAATAGTAACGAAACAATGGGCAGTGGATTAATGATGTTGCCAGTTTATAAAACGGTGAGATGGTGATGTCGTTTTACAGGATTGCAAATCCTGCACAGCGGAAGCGTGACCGAAATAGTAACGGAATAATGGGCAGTGGATTAGTCAAGAAAACAAAAAAAGGTTGAAACGACCATATAACAAGAGTTTTCAACAATATGTGATTTGCATTATCGTTTATTAGAGCTAAATTCAAGTTAAAAACTGGCAATTTTTAACTTGGTGAAAATAAATCTCCAATAAGTGTTCCATACTACAAACAAATAGCAGCCAAATTTCGATCAGATTATTCCAAAGCAGAAATGTTTTTGACGAAATTACAAATGAAATTGGATACGCTAACCCTACGTGAATTAAAAGCTATGGTCAAAGCGGAAGTATTTACAAAAGACGGCACTTTTTAATGAAGCAATAGATGAAGGCGTAATTGATCAACGTATTTATCCATTCAAGAAATTTAAGATAGAATCGAGTTTCACGTATGAGTGAAATTGATACCATGCGAGAATTGGAAATAAAACCCAATTCAGCCATGTGGAAAGCACGGAACTATTTTTTGTTCATGTTTAATAATATAGGCATTAATTTCATGGATTTGGCTAAACTCAAAAAGTCGCAATTCAACAAAACTGAATTTGATGACAATGGTAAATTGCTTGTAGGACGAATTAGTTACCGAAAAAGTAAAACGCAAGGTTCATTTTCAATTAAGCTTACATCTGAATCGTTGGCAATTTTGAATGAGTACGATATTCAAAATAAGGAGGATAAAGATTTTATCTTCCCTTGTACTTTGAGAATTCGGAGCAAGGAAGAAAGCGTTATCAGCAGCAACGCAAGCGGGTGAATCGGCAAATACGTGAAATGGTAAAATTGGCGGATATTGATGAGGAAATTACTACGTATTATGTACGGCATAGTTGGGCGACTATTGCCAAACGGAAGAATATGTCTGTAGCGTTAATTTCTGAGGGGTTAGGGCATTTAGATTTGAAGACGACACAGATTTACTTGGCTTCGTTTGATGATGATGCTAATGAGCGTATTGTTGGGCAATTACAATTAAAATGTACTTGCTTCGACTAAGCGATAAATCTCTAAAGAAAACGATTTCATAACAAATATTGGACTCTAAAAAACTACCACTTCATAAAATAAAACTCCCTATCCGCATCATATCCATCTCCATTACAAAATTGAAAAGCATATTCCCTAGCTTAAATTAAGGAGTGAAAATCCATAAATTTATGGAGGCCTAATCGACTTATTAATTTAGAATTTTGTCTTGTTAATTATAACCCACTGCAATTATGAGTTATTGGACTCCAAAAAGAGACAAAACAGAAAATGACAAATGGTATACCCCACCTTCTTACATTGATAAGAAAAAAAAGCGTACTAAAAAAGATGACGACGTTTCCAATGGAAATATGAGTTTGGAACATCTCAGGAAAAGAGGGTTTCAAGAAGCGTTGAGAGGAATACAACTAGACAAACTATTAGAAGAAAATAATAAGTTCTACAATAGGCAAAATGAACATTTCGTAGTTATAGCAGAACAAAAAGCTGCACCTATTATTGAGAGGATAGATGAATTAAAAGAAAAAATAAACGAGACAAGCGCTCATCTAGATGATACAAAATCAATTAAAGAAAATTTAGCTAAAGAGAAAACAGCATTGGAAAAAGACCTAATCCAGCTCGAAAAAGATTTCGTAGACTTGAATCATCAGCTTGGAGAGGCGCAAAAAGAGCTGATTAAAAATCGCTTTACAGAGGTACATGAAGAACTGAATGATTTAGTTAAGTTATATAATGAAATTTTCGAAAACAAGCTAGGTAAGGATGAAGATTTAAAAACCGCTGTAGAAGAACACCGAAAAACATGTAACTCATTAATAAAAGAAAGTAAAGAAACACTTGAAGATATTGATGGTGCATTAAATGCCATTTATAAGTATGGAACAAGTCGAGAATCGGCTAAATTTCTAATTTTTGCAGGATTAATATCCGCCATGGCTGCTGGATGGTTTTTCACCATATTCACAAGTTCAAATGATATTGTGAGTCAAAACTGGCTTTTTTTCTCGCTAAATAATTTATTCAATTATCTCGCTTTATATCCGTCCGAGCATACAACCTATTTTGCTGCAGGAATCATGATTTTTGATTTCTTAATAATATTAGGGGTCATTACTGCTCTCATTTTTATAGCAGAATTTGCCCTTTATAAATTTTCAAATGAGCAGCCCGACTTGCAGTTTGATGTTCAAGTATCGCAGAAAAAAAAAGGTTTTTTTAAATTGAGAATAAAGTCGAATTCCACGCTGTCCTTTTGGCTTCAAATTTTACCTTGGGCTTTTATTGTTGGACTTATTACCATACTAATTTCTGTAGGGCAATATGATGCTCAGGAAGAAGATCAAATGCGTGCTTTTAGCAAAAATTTATCGGGTCAAGTTATGGGGTTAACTTTTGCTCTACTTTATTCAGGGCTATTTTTTATTTATATCACTAAAGTAATTGAACCCAGAAAACTTATAAAAAAGAAAAATGAATCTGAAAATGAACTCATATCAACTACCAGTAAGCGTAAAAAGAAAAATAATAATGTCGAATTACTTATCGTGGTAGTTGCAGTTAATTTATTTCTGATTTTGCTTATTTTCAGTCAAGCATTCGAAGGGTTCCAAATAAATAAAAGCAGTGTACTTTCTTTAATCTGTTTTATGATTACCACTAATTTAACTGCATTTGTTTTAGCGTACGGTTTAAGGCAAAAAGGTCTTTTTAAAACTAAAGACATACTAGAACGAAGAATCCTGTATTTGAACAAACTTGTTACGGCACTTTCGGGCAGTAAACCAATAAATATATGGATTTCAGAGGAACGACAATTCCAAAAAAACTTTTTGAAAATTCAGCGGGATCTCTTCGGTTTGATTCATGCAAAAAACTTGTCCTTAAATTATTTAAAACGTAGCGAACATGCTGTTCCTATCCCTTCAAAAAAACAATCGCATGTTCGGCTTGCTGGAATCAAACTTTGGAAGAGAAGAACAAACAATTTTAATAATAGAAATTTCCCAAGTATTAGTTCACAAATCAGTACAAAAATCGAAAAAATAAATAATACAAAAGGTAAACTTGAAAAGGTGACTGAAAAAATAGAAACTTTTCAAGAACGTCGTTCAGGTTTTGAAACAACTATTCATAAAAAATTAGACAGTTTGACCCAATCACGTCAAGACTTGATAAAGGGTAAAGCTTCGATTGAAATTGAAATGCTTGAAGAAATTGCAAACGCGGATAGAAACCGAGTATTGTGTGAGCAAGAATTTATTGAAGGTCATGGTCTAGGACTTTGGACAAGACAACAATTAAACCCAAACTATGAAAAATAAAAAGAACTGGTTCAGTCGATTGGCATCTCAAATCATACCTAAAAAAGATGAAAAATTCACCTACTTTACAGTGAAAGATTCAAATTATGAGGACACTTTTGATCGCATTGGAAAGTGGAAATTAACGAAAAAAAATCTTTACAAAAAACAGGCGATAATTGCCCAAATTACACAAGATGCAAGTGAGTTTAGAGAAATTGGTGAAACTGATGGTTGGCGAGGCTTAACACCTCAGGCTATGGAAAAAATCACGGCAAATATTGCTTCGCTATGGAAATCTTTTATTGAAAGTTCGTTTCATCACAGAAAAATATTAGCTGAAGGCAACCAAGCAGATTATAAAACTCAATATGACAATTTAGTTAGAATTCAAGATTCTTTAAAGAATCATAAAGCAGATATTGATGAACATTACAAAAACAATTCAAAACAGTACAGTTTGTTTTTTGGGTTACTCTATATTGGTGCTGCCATCTTTTTATTAATTGCTGATTTCCCATTGGCGGTTCAATCTGCTCAAAAAGGATTTAACCTAAATAATGATGAAGCTTTTTGGATTGCTACTGGACTAGTAATGATGACGGCCTATATCAAAATAATTTATGACGAGTATTTGGGGAATTCCGTTAAAAAAACGTTAGAAAGTAGACGTGAAGAGATTAACCTAGGAGATGAAAAACCCGCTACTACAGAAGAAATAAAAGCCGCTAAGAGAATTAGGGCTTGGCAACTCATTTCTAAACTATTAATTTTAACTCTTCTGGTTGGTACGATAATTACATTAGGAGTTTTTAGGTTTGGTTTTTTACAAATTGATGCTGGGCCAACAGGTAATATCAGTAAATACGCAAATGCAATCGACTCATTAAGCGGAAAATATGCTTTTATTTTAACCTCAATTATATTTCCAATTATTGGAGGAGTATGTGCCTCTGTGGGCTTTAGAAATATGCGCAATGTATTGGACCGCTTTTTAATTCAAGTGAGAATTAGACTCAATCAACGCAAAAAGAAAAACGCGCATAAGAAAAAGCTAATTGCTGATGGGATGGTGAAAGAATGCGAGGAAAACATCAAATGGGTAACAGATGATCTGGGGTTTTTAAAGGAGTGCGCCAACTACTTCTTTTCTTGCTATTTACATGGATACAATAGAGGAATTAACCTAAGGATGCCGGAAGATTTTTATGATGTAGCGGAACACGCTCGCAGTCGCAATTTAATGCAAAATTCTTCTGAATTTCTAGGTAATAGATTCCTTTTTGACCCAGACCAACAATTCGCTGACAAATTTCAAAAACAACTAAACCCATAACAGATATGAAACAGTTCAACCTATCACTGCTCTTTATTCTATCTATTTTTTTATTCTCATGTGATGGGGATAAGAATTTTATAACCGATTTGTTTGAAGCAGACGAATTTGATAATTTATATACATTAATATACGTTGACCTTTCAACTAGCCAAGACAGCACCAGTGTGTGCAATACGGCTGAAAAAATTAAAACAATTTATCAGCATCAACCCAACGATAACAATACACGTTTTATAATTCGTGTTATTGACAAAGACCATAGCGTTCTGCCCTTGCTAGATGTAGAACAAGAAGGTTCAGTTGATAACCGTGATGATATTATTACTAGGCGATCCAAATTTAGGGATTCGTGTTCAAAAATAATTGAACATGAAATTTATTCCTATTATAAAAATAAAGCCCCGTATAAAAAAAGCAGTAAAGAAAGTTGTATTTGTAGCTCTTTAGAAAACGCACATGTATCGCTTGCTTCAATCGACACGTCAAAATCTACCATTCAATTGATTGTTTTTTCTGATATGTTTGAAGAATGCGGAGAGGAAAGCTCTTATCTGGATCATGAATTTTATTTATGTAAGAAGAATGGCTATAAAAAAACGTTTGAAGAGTTAAGAGCTGATGTAATTCAGAACTATGAACCAGAATATCCAATTAGTCAATACGTTAAACCTAAAAATTTATATTTCATACTAACAGAAAGCGATTATTATAATGAGGATCCCTCTAGATGTTTAAATCCAAAACAAGTAGAAAAAATATGGGATGAACTTTTTAAAAAATTCGGTTATTCTGATGATGATATTCGAACCCCTGAAGGAATAATATATTCCACCGATATACCTGAACGCTTAATCAACCACGAAAAATGATTAAAAGACAATTTATAAAATATGATATTATTTTATCATTCACGGAACAAGATTGTGAAATAGCCTTTCAAATGAAGAAAGCGTTAAAGCGAAAAGGTCTTTCTGTATATTATTACAAAGAAAAGAATCAATTGGCGCAGGATTTGAAAGATCTTACACCATACTTATATGGAAATCGTGCAAATTATGGTTTAGTTATTCTTTCAAATGCCTACCGACAAAATGAATGGCCACAACGAGAATGGGAGGCTATGAGAGCGGCAAAAGATAACGGTATTCTAAAAGGGATTTTTATTGTCCGGATTCAAAAAACCAGTTTGCCAGGACTGTCTCAATCTGTAATTCAGGCTAAATGGAAAAACAATCCCAAGGAAATTGCAAACCAAATTAAAGCCCAAATGCCTTTTTCAGGAACCCGTACTTTAAAGATAATTGGATGGTTATTTCTTTTCAGTCTAATTGGTTTACTAATTTATAGGATCAATCGATTCTAACAAATCCAGTTCATCATAATTTCTTTGAGCGAGCAATAATTGAGTCCATATCTATTTTAATTTTCTCAAAATAACACTTTTGAGCGCCTGTTTTTTCAAATTCTAACGCAATCGCTTTGATGTTTTTGTGCCCAACAAAAAGAGGTGTCATAACTACATTTTTATCAAAGCAATACGCCTTATAAGGAGCAACAAAATTATACGATCGTAAATTTAAATTGGTGATGTCTTCACTGGTCATTGACTTTAATAAGTCCAATCTTTGATTTGTCATGAATTGACCTTTAAAAGAACTTCCATTATTATTTTCAGGTATAGAAATTAGGATCGTGGTAAATTTGGTCTTATCAAGAAAACGGTCTTCTATGAACTCACTATATCTTGTCAACCAGGGGTCTATATCATCTACAAGGATTGTTATACTCTGAGCTGTTTTAATTAACCTTGTACAATCATAATCATCAATTGATTCATAAACCTGATGCAAGCCCAATTTAGAGGCGATATCAATTGCAGATATAGCTGTTAAAATTTCATTCGTATGCGATTGATGCAACTCTTCAAATTCCTTTCTTAAAAGGTAATGGTTCACAGCTGTCCATAAAGCCGAAACAATCAAAATTGTTGAAATCGAATTTAAAAATGTTCGCCAAAATTCATCTGTAACATTTGAAATTGAAAACACGAGAAAAAGTAATCCAGTTGTTAATAATGAAGAAGCAAATATGAGCATCTTTAATTTTATCTTGAACCTCAAACCTGTTAATTTTTATTTTTTAAAATTGAGTAGGGAATAGTTTCTGTACTCAATAGATTAATGCTTTATTGTGTAATAATTCCCAATATTGTTTGCCAACCAATGTCAATTTGCATGATTTCGAGTGTATTGCTGCATAATACATGTACTTTTCTCCAACTGGTTGTACAAGGCCGTTATTAGCCAGCTTTTGTAAATCAGCAAAAACTGCAGCTTTTTCTTTTTGCGCAGTTTTCTCTGTCGGTTCAAACTCCGGACCAAGTGGAAACACATAGTCTTGATTAGGGAAATAATTGGTTATTTTTTGGAGCAATTCAAATTTAACTTTAGGTTCCGCTTTTCTCAAAACAACTAAATTCTTAGTATTCATTTTCAAAGTGGGCCTTTGCTCCCATGGCCCCAACATTCGTTCGGCGTGCTGGTAAAGATTTGTAACCTTAACATTTCCTGTGAGATCTGAACTTCCACCCTTTAAAGCATTGCCTATTAAATTGGTAAAAACAGCCCCATTTGAAGTGTCCCAAGAATCCTGCTTTGCAGTGCTCGCTGTTAAAACACTTATACCTTCTTGAATATTAGACAAATGACTTTTAGCTATTGTAATTTTTCCAAAATGACCACTGCGACAACAATCCAAAATTATAATAATTTCTTTATTTACTGATTTGTTTGCATAAGTGATAATATCATTAAATGAGACTCCTTCTTCATACGTTTTAGCGTCCTGTGTCACCAAATAACCACCTAAACTGGATTCAAAACCATGGCCTGAAAAATAGAATAAAACTACATCAGCTTTAGGGTCATTGAAAAGCATTTTTATTTCTCGTTTAAGTAAGGTTCTCGTAATTTTATTCCCGAATTCAACAGGGTTAGACTTTAAGGATTTACATTCAAAATTTGCCTTATTATGTCCCTTCCTTTCTCCATAATTGAAACTGAGTAGTTCTGTCATCATCTCAACGTCTTTTATGCAGCCATTCAAATTCGAATCATTATTATCATAATGGTTAATACCTACCAAAAGTGCTTTTTTAATCATGGTGTTTTTTTTAAATCCTGTTTTTCTTAAACAATTCCCAATATTGTTTTCCTCTTTCCGTTAACTTACAATAAGTTGAATTGACACCTGCATAATACATGTGCATTTCGTTCACCGGCTCAACCAATCCGTTTTTCGCCATTTTTTGAAGCTCATTATACACTTTTTGCTTTTCAACTATTTCAAGACCTTGTGAAGGAACGTGTTCAGGATCCAATGGAAATCGATAATTAGGTCCGTGAAAATGAACGATCATCTTTTTTAAAATTCCGTACGGTACTTGTGGAATTATTTTTCTTAAAGCCGAAAGACGTGTTGAATTGGTTTTAAACATTGTTTCCTGACCCAACGGTGTAAGTATCCGTTCTGCTTGCTCGTATAAGTCTGTTATTCTAATATGACCAAAGATGTCAGTATGGCCTCCTTTTAGCGTACTCTGAATTGATTTAGAAAAACAACTCTCTTCCATATTAGTTTCGTTTGTTTTTAAAACCGTGCAAGATGTTAATATACTTACTCCCTTACGCAATAATGCGGCTTCAGTAAAGCCTATATTAAACTTATCTTGTGGTTTAATATAGAAAAAGTCCAGTATGATAATGATTTCTTTAATGTTTGAATTATTCGCATAAATCATGACGTCATTAAATGCTACACCTTCATCATGTTCTTCAGAATCCTGCGTAGCCAAATATCCTCCTAAACTGTTTTCAAAACCATAACCCGAATAGTATAACAAAGCTATATCTGATTCCTCATCTTCAAAAAGATTTTTAATATTTTCTTTCAATATGCGTCTTGTAATTTTTTTTTCTTTTTGAGTGGATGACACTAATAGCTTACAATTAAAATTAGGTTCACTAACAGCATCATTTCCGTCATAATTTCTTGCGAATAAAGTCGCAATGTTTTTACTAGATTTAACAGATCCATCCAAATTTTGAAGTGCATTGTCATAATGATCAATACCCACAATTAGTGCTTTTTTCATATCCTCGTTTATTATAATATTACTTATTCACGTAGTTCAATTGGACATGAGGAACCAGTCCATTTTCTACCGTCATTTTTAGCTTCAAAAACGTCACTCATATATTCGAGTAAAATAAACCCTTGACAGTCGTCATTTCCTCTAAACGCTCTTTTTCCCTTTTCTTCTATACGTTTTGTCTGTTCAAAATTTATTTTTTCTTGAAAATGATTACAAAATAGTCCTTCTCCCTTTCTGAACTCTTCAAACGCACAATGACAGCAGTCAATTTTAAATTTTTCCATTTTTAGGTTGTAAATTTTCCAACAAAAAGCGCTTGGTCATTCGTAAAACCATCAAACACAAAATATTCTCGACCAGGTTGAATGTAGGGTTGATTATTTGGGCCAGCATAAAAAGCAGCAAACCCATACATTACGTCTTTGTACTCATACTCCCCGATTCGCTTGGACGATTTTGCATTTCTAGGTTCGTCACCTTTTTCTATTATAAAAAGACGTTTATCAACATATCTTTTATGAACCAAAATTCCATTGGGCGGATAGTAAATAATCATTTCATTTTTTAGTCGATCTGATTTAGCCGATTTTTTAGGATCAAATAGTATTTCTTTGTATAGTGCCTCAGGTTGAAACCGTTTTCCAATTTTCTCCGAATTCATATCAATTTGCTTGACAATGTTTAGTGCAAAAGTTTCATACCTGTTCCATTTTCGCGTCCCATTCTCATTCTTATCTCTTTGAATCCAAGTTACAATAAGCTCCTTTTTTAAACGTTCAATTGTTTCAATGACCTCTTGGCGTTCAATTGAATATTCCAACTCAGGAAATTTTACTATACCTAGCCTTTGTAGTAATTTCTCAAACCAAAGGCCATGGTAAAAATCATCTACTTTTGCTACATGAAACCTTCTAAGAACATCCATTTTTTTTGCTTCGCTGTCAATTAATAATGGAATGATAATTTTCGGTGGATCGAATGAAGGATCAGCTGCACATTTAATAGCTAACTTTACTTCATCATGAAAAACACCTTTTCGTTGAGAAGCGAATTTTGAGATCAAAATAATGATTGCATCCGCCGCCATCATACTTAAAGGTATCTTCTTCCCCCACAATTCGCCAGGTAGGTTTTCTTCATAATATACCCAAGCATCAATTTTATTTCTCCTAAGTTTTTGCTCTAGTTTTTCAACAAAATCACGATTTTCGTTTTGAAAACTGATGAACACTTTTTTCTTATATTTTTCTTGATGACTACTCATTTTATTAAATTATCAATTCCACTAAGAGGAGAGGCTGGTTAGTTCTAACCAAACAAACCTCTCCACAATCCTGATATTAAATCTCCAACAACTCGGAATGGAAAAGAGATTGCATATCCCAAATTCTCTGCGATTGAACTCACTTTATTTCTTATCCAATTAGCAAATGATTGTTTACTTCTTGTAACTCTGCCTTGTTGGGCATCTGACATTCGAGAAAATTCACGTTTCGTTCGCTCGAAAACATCATCTAATTCGTATTGATCCATTGACATATTATTGTTGTTTTAATTTTTTTAAAAATTCGGGATCCATTAATTCGGTATAATCTGCAATTGATGCTTTCGTATTTAAAGCCCAACCTCTTTGATGTGCACAAGAATCTATCATTGCATTGAATAACTCAACCAACCTAAATCTTTTCATAGCAGAATAAAAAACAATTTTATCAGGCTTAATGACCCGTGACATTACGGCCGTAATATCTTTGATACGCTCTTCCAAATTTGCCTCCTGTTTTTTAGATGGGATATTTGCAAAATCTATCCAATCCCTTGGCTCCATTAAGTCAACTTGATTCACACCAAAGATCATTCGATCAGTTACTTCCTTACCCAGTTCATCCTCTAACCGTTTAATAATCATCTGATCATAAGCCATTGCTCGGTGCCTCGCTTCAATAACCCAAAGGGCTATATCTACTTTAGGTAAGATATTCTTATAATAACCAATGTAGGTTTCGTCGATCACAATATCTTCACCAACACCGGGCATGTCGTATACAATTATATCCCCAGACTTTCCTGAAATCAACATTTCTTGTGGTTCAGCAGTGCAGGCTTTATTGTCGCTAACAGCTAAATTTGTACCGAACAAAGCATTTATAGTGGAAGATTTACCTACGCCGGTTTTACCAATTATTGCAATTTTAGGGGGTTCTGCAAGTGTGGTATCAATTTCTCCAGACAACTCATTTTGTAATTTCGCTTTGTCCTCTGGTTTCATTTCGACTTTTGAAAGCAATTCTGAAACTGCTGTAAAAAATCCCTTTTTTTCTATTTTACTCATAGTTTTGCGTTTATATTTCACGATTCAAAACTAGCGTAAACTGAAACTGTAAAAAACACTATAAATATTGATTTTCATCTACTTAGATTTAAGTAGATTGCAATTTATCATGAAAAAAGGGTGCCTTGAACACCCTTTAAGCAAGAAGTTTTGAAACCTCTCGTTCCCATAATTAATAAAATTATTTTGAATTATTCAAACGTTTTTTGCTTATGATTACACCCAGATTTTGGACAGGCATAAACAACAATTGAACCTGCTGGTTCTTTCTTTTCTGACACCACGTTCATTGGTGTATTACAATTCGGACATCTTTTTCCTTGAGCCATACTATTTTAGTTTTAAATGATGATTAATGAGATCCAAATTTCGAGATAAAAGATAAAATGGTATATCCCCATTTTAAATGAAATTATCTACATAGAAAGAGGGAGTACATATCTTATATTCTATTTAAAATAAAGCGTATGGGTTACCACTAATCAATCAGCCCTTCCCTGAGAGCATAAGTACCTAAACCCAATGAACTTTTAACTCCTAGTTTTTCAATTAAATTTCTACGGTGCGTATTTACCGTCGATTCTGCAATTGACAACTTATTTGAAATCTCAGAAGAAGTCATTTCAGAAGCAATAAGCTTGAGCACCTCAACCTCCCGCTTGGTTAATTTAATTTTTTCCTTTTTCGGTGCTTTAGATTCCTTATGTTGTTGCAACATTTTTTCCTGAATTCGGTCTCCAAAATAAGGGCTCCCCTTGTGTATTCTACGAATAGCAGTAACTAACTCTTCTTGCCCTTTATTCTTAAGAATATATCCGCGACAACCCGCTTCAAAAGCCTCATCTATAAACTCATCTTCATCATACATGGATAAGATAAGAACCTTTGTTTCAGGTGAGCTTACCTGTATCATTTTTGTAGTCGTAATGCCATTTATAATTGGCATATTGATATCTAACACAGCTACATCAACTGGATTGTGTTCAATATATCGAACAGCCTCTTCTCCATTTTTCGCAGTTGCCACAACCTCAATATCTTCTTCTTCCTTTAAAATGGAACAAATTCCATCAAGCATAATCTCATGGTCATCTGCCAATAGTACTTTTATCATATTTCTTTTTTTAAGGGAATATCAATTGTAATAGAAGTTCCAGCTCCTTTTCCACTATCAATTGAGATTGTTCCGTTCATTGTTTTAACACGAGATTCTATTTCTTTTAATCCCATTCCAGTACTATCCATTAGTTCATTAATTTCGAAGCCAATTCCATCATCCTCGATTATCAGATTAAATAATTGCGCATCAAAAACATTCAACTGTAAATTAATCTCTTTTGCAATTGCGTGCTTTAAAATATTATTCACCAATTCTTGAATTATGCGATATATGGAAACCTGATTCAATTGATCCAAGGCCTCATCTGAACCATGAGTAGTTAAAATAAACTCTATTTCATCTGAATCGCTGATCTTGCGTTGAAAAATACTTACTGTTTCAAAAAGACCAATTCTCCCTACATTATTGGAAGAAAGATGGTGCGCAATTTTTCGAGTCTCTTCGCATGCCTCATCCAGTAAATTATTTGCCTTATAATATTTTTCAATATTAGACTCTCTTAATGTTAAAATTTGTTTATCGATAGATTTAAAATAAAGTTTTACCGTAGACAAGATAGCACCAAGTTTATCATGTAATTCTATGGCCATACGATCTTTTTCCTTTTCCTGCCCCTCGAACATAGCTTGCATTGACTGTTTCTCTTGCTCATTGATTAGGTCGTTTATCTCCTTTTGTTTTGAGATACCATCTTTTTCTATTTCAGCAGTTCTTCTTTTCTGTCGACTGTTCCGAAGTAACAACAAAAAAATTATCGAAATGCCAAATGCAACCGCAACAATGAGTAAGACAATTCCCTTTTGTTTTTCCTTAGCCAACTGCTCATTTTTAAGGCTTAGTTCTAACTGGTCGACTTTGTGTTTCTCTTCTTCGTATTTGATTTCATATATCAAAGATTCTCGAATATTTTTAGAAATACTATCTTGGTACGAGATTGATTTATCTAAATAAAAATTCGATAATTCCAAATCTCCATTGTCTCTATAAATATTTGCCAATTGTTTTGAAACCCTCTCAATAAAAAGTGGATCTTTTAAGTTGTTCGCCATTGTGTCGGCAACTAATAGATACTCTTCAGCTTTTGGCTTATCTCCTTTGATATAAGTCAAGTCTCCCAAGTTTTTCATAGTTACCAGCAAGCCCTCCAAATCATTATTTTTCTGCTTTAAATCAAGACTTTTTTCAAGATAAAAAATTGCAGAATCTAAAATACCGATTCTCATAAAAAAAGTACCTTTACCATGGTAAACCTTACCGTCAATTGCCTTGTACCGACCATTAGACAAATTACCAGCTTTATTAAAATAAAAAAGCGCACTGTCCATTATTTCAATCGCCAAAAAATTATTACCAATATTTAAAAGTGCTTTACAACTTTCAAAGTTGCTATTTGATTTACTAAAATTGACATTGGCTTGTTTATTTAGAGTTATTGCCTCATTATGACGGCCCTGTAATTCATAAATGTTACCAATATTAATCTTAACATCACCGAGTTCTTTTAAATCCGTTGGATCAAATTGTTGTTGCGCATGATGCAACACGGATATTGCCTTTTCATATTCCCCCCTGTCTTTAAAATCATTACTCATGTTTAACAAGGCAAAACCCATCATCATTTTTTCATGCAATGATTTTGCAATTTCAAAAGCTCTTAAATTTTTCTGAAAAGCTATATCATATAATCCCTTCATTTTATAAATTGGCGATTGATAAAGGTAAATTTTAGCTAAAAAAATAGAATCCACTTCTTTTTCGGAAAAGCATTTTTCGGCTAAACTAAAATTTTTCAATGCATTCGAAGACTCTCCTCTATTTGAGTAGGCATCACCTATTCTCAAATAGGACGTTATTTCACCTTTTACATCATTTACTTTTTGTGCCAATTCCAATGCCTGATGCGCTATTAAAATTGCAGAGTCGGGAAATGTACTTGACAAATAGTAACTTTCATCAACCAAAGAATCAACAATAGGGTCATCACATATTTGAGCATGTGATGACCCTAAAGTCAAATTAAAAATGACAAAAACTATATAAAATTTGAGTTTATACACTTACTGGGAAAGGTTTAGGTTTCGCCGTAGCTTCAGCTTGCTCTGTATTGCCTTTATCCTTGATCTTAATTCCACTTTCATCATAATAAGTCACTTCCAAATTCCACGTAGAAATTTGATTTGGAAAGGTACCTATCGGAATTTGATGAACTATTTCTTGATCATTTCCGGTTTTTACCATTAGTTTAATTTCTAATGTATTATTCGCACTAGTTGGACTTTTAATAATTTGCCAGCCATTGTAAGCATAACTTGCCGTTTCAAATACGGTAGCGAATTGTACTTCAAATTCTTTCGGATTTGAAGATTGATAGTAAAACAATGTTTCTTCTATTTCACTCATATCATAAAATTATTTATTAATATCTCTCTTAACCATTAAAAGAGTATTGCAAAAATCGGTAGGATTAATAGACCGTTTAGTACATATTTTTGCGGTTTTATTCTCCTATAATCTAATGAGTAGGGATTATTTGACTTAAAAAATGAATGGGTTAATGATCCTTTTTTCATTTAAGGTAATAAAAAAAGAGATAAGCCATTCAAAATCGGCTTTTTAACATGGTGATAGATCGCATTTTACTCAATCAACCCCAACTGCCGACTAATATCCTGCGTAAAATTTGCTATTGGCCGTTTGGGAATGCCTTTTGGGTCGGTATAGTTACCCGTAATGAGCCTGTTTACATTAATTATATTGTTTTTGTAAAGACTTGGAATCGACTGACTGAGACCTTTTTTATAGCTGTCATTATAGATCTCCGCTTTTGTAATAATTTCAGCTGCAAGATTTTTTTGCATATTGTAAATGCCCTCAATATCAAAAGCTTTTTGAACTGTGTTGCTTTTCCCCCTTCAAATTTGACTTTTAAATCATTTATGTTTCGAGTTAATCGAAAGAGTCTAAGTGACTTCTTGTCGATTTCAAAATTGAAGTCTGAATTCTTTAGTTGATTTGAATCATCAGAAAAAAGGTCAAAATCCAGTCTTTTGTTCCCTTTTTTTAGGTTACATGATGCACAAACAGGATAGAAGTTAAAAAAAGATGGGTATTTTGATTTTGAATGAAAATGATCTATGCATTAGCAATAAACGGGAAACCTAATTTAGTTACGGTCCACGGTTTAGGGTGCAATGTTAGAGCAAAAGAGACGTGGCAAAACAAAATTCATTGATATAAAATTGGCATTGGCCCTTAGTGACATTGCTAAAGAGGAGAAAGATTTGGAGTTTTTGAAAAAATGCAAAAACACCTATTTCTGTTTATCAACTGTGACTTATAAAAATGACAGGATTTACTGCAAACTTTGTAAGAATAGTTTTTGCACAACCTGCAATGGCATCCGAAAAGCTCACCTCATCAATCCGTATTTTCCAATTCTGAAAAATTGGCCTGAGCCGCAATTCTTAACACTTACCACAAAATCGGTAACTGCGGACCAATTAGAACATCATTGAACAGAAAGTGCTTTGTCTATTTCTGCATTTACCGATTCTTGTTCTAATTTATACGATAACTTATATGATTTAAGCCATTCATTAGCTAAATCCGCCATATTTGGTTCGATTGATTGTGCCATTTTCTCTTATTGATGTTATTTCATTCTTCAAGCCACCGCAGGAATAAAGACAATATACTTTATTTCTTTTAAAAAAATAGAGCCTTACACCTTTTATTTATTGGGAAATCACCAGTTAAATGCAAATTGTATGCAAACGAAAAAAAGGGCCTCAAAGCGTGATAGTCTGAAACCCTTTCTGTTATTAAGCTCCTCCTCTAGGACTCGAACCTAGGACCCTCTGATTAACAGTCAGATCGAAATCAGTTTGAAAAAATCCGAAAAAGGCTAAAACAACCATAAAATAAGGGGATTTTGGATAACTCTAATTTGACTCATAGACTTTTTAAGCCTATATTTAATTAAAAAACAGGCACAAAAACAGGCACATTTTGTAAAAACAAGATTATGGCGAAAGTAAAACTCATTCTTGACAAAAGAAAAAACCGCGTTAAAAAAGACGGGACTTATCCTTTAGTACTTTTCATTTCCCACAAGAAAAAGGTGGCTAGAATTGTTTTAAAACATTCATTCAATATTAAAAATTGGGATGAGGATTCATTAAGTCCTGTTAACGTTCCAAATGCCAATCATCTAGGCGCAAAATTTAGATCGCAACTTTCAAAAGCGGATCTCCTATTAAGCTCACTAGACTTTGAAATTGATTCGCTTTCAATGTTGGAGTTAAAAGCAATGGTAGAAGCGGAAGTTTTTTCAATCAGTTCAACCACACAGAAACAAAAGGAAAAATACATTGATCGCAAATTAAATTCGGCATCTCTAACCGATTATGCCAAAATCAAGATAAAACGCCTCAGAACTTCTCATCAGCATGGCAACGCTACAGCCATTGAAACTGCCATTAAATCAATTAAGGGGTTTACCAAAACTGAAAACATTGAATTTAGAGCGTTTGACATTGGTGCTTTAAAAAACTATTGTGCATACTGCTATTCAAGAGGAAATAAACCAAATACGGTTGGGGCATATTTAAGGCAGATTAAGGCACTTTTTAATGAAGCTATTGATGAAGGAGTAATTGAAGATAGAATTTACCCATTCCGAAAATTTAAGATTCCTAAAAGTCCAAAGACGAAAAACAGGGCATTGAGATTAGAGGAAATAAACAAAATTAGAAACCTTGATTTAAAGGAAGGCTCAGCAATATGGAAGGCGCGTAACTATTTCCTATTCATGTTCAACAGTATGGGACTGAATTTTATTGACCTAGCAAAATTACAAAAAAGGCAATTTAGTAAAACCGCCTACGATAAAAAAGGAAAATTAACTGAAGGCCGAATCAGCTATCAACGAAGCAAAACGCAAGGAACATTTTCCATAAAACTGACAGCCGAAGCACTTGAAATTTTGAGTCATTATGACGTAAAGCAAAAAGAACCTAATGATTTTATCTTTCCATTGAAATTTGAAAACACCGAGCAAGGAAGAAAACGTTACCAACAACAACGAAAACGAGTAAATTCAAAAATACGTGATCTGGCTAAATTGGCTAAAATTGATGAAGAGGTAACAACTTATTTTGCACGGCACTCTTGGGCGACAATTGCCAAAAGGAAGAATATGCCTGTTGCATTAATTTCAGAAGGACTTGGTCATGCAGATTTAAAAACTACTCAAACTTATTTGGCATCTTTTGATCAAGACACGTTGGATGATGCGAATGATGATATTGTTAGATGAAAAAAGAGATAATTATCACCTTTAATAATTCCATTCCGCCTGTTGTGAATTGCTTTCAGAATTGTATTTTTATAGAGGATTCACAGTAATCACCGTTAACATTCCAATTAGCTTTGAGTTGTGAATTGCTTTCAGAATTGTATTTTTATAGAGGATTCACAGTTTTTCTTCTATTTTGGTTAGTAGTTCGCGTGTTGTGAATTGCTTTCAGAATTGTATTTTTATAGAGGATTCACAGTGTAGGCTAAATAAATGTTCTTTTGGCGTGTGTTGTGAATTGCTTTCAGAATTGTATTTTTATAGAGGATTCACAGTTCCAATGGCTAAATCAAAAGAGTTCATCCAGTTGTGAATTGCTTTCAGAATTGTATTTTTATAGAGGATTCACAGTTTAATCTGTTACTAAATAAGCTTCACTATTGTTGTGAATTGCTTTCAGAATTGTATTTTTATAGAGGATTCACAGTACAGCTCAAAGTTTAATAAGTAATTGGGGCGTTGTGAATTGCTTTCAGAATTGTATTTTTATAGAGGATTCACAGTATCGGTTGCTTAAAATACAAATAAGTGTATGTTGTGAATTGCTTTCAGAATTGTATTTTTATAGAGGATTCACAGTGTCTTGTGTAAGCGAATCAAAATATTCCTGTTGTGAATTGCTTTCAGAATTGTATTTTTATAGAGGATTCACAGTTCCCATGAACTAACTCTTGACTGTCGCCTGGTTGTGAATTGCTTTCAGAATTGTATTTTTATAGAGGATTCACAGTCACCTTTTATTGATAAAATTCAAGAGATAGGTTGTGAATTGCTTTCAGAATTGTATTTTTATAGAGGATTCACAGTGATAGCTTTAATTCTGTTTGTATGTACCTGGTTGTGAATTGCTTTCAGAATTGTATTTTTATAGAGGATTCACAGTCCATAACCTCAGGCGATTGCTCGTCTACGGTTGTGAATTGCTTTCAGAATTGTATTTTTATAGAGGATTCACAGTCCGTCTTTAATCCAGTTGAAGAACCTTTTTGTTGTGAATTGCTTTCAGAATTGTATTTTTATAGAGGATTCACAGTTTCATAACGTTTTTTAGACTCTTCTAACTTGTTGTGAATTGCTTTCAGAATTGTATTTTTATAGAGGATTCACAGTTTAATTTGCTTTTCTGTGCTGAAAATCAGTGTTGTGAATTGCTTTCAGAATTGTATTTTTATAGAGGATTCACAGTTTACAGGAGTCGCAATTGCTACCAACCTACGTTGTGAATTGCTTTCAGAATTGTATTTTTATAGAGGATTCACAGTCAAGGTGCTGGTGACGGTTACACTGAAGTTGTTGTGAATTGCTTTCAGAATTGTATTTTTATAGAGGATTCAAAGTCTATTTGTTCTGATGGTACCGTATTAAGGTGTTGTGAATTGCTTTCAGAATTGTATTTTTATAGAGGATTCACAGTCCGCGTTAATAGTTGATTCAATGAAGATGGTTGTGAATTGCTTTCAGAATTGTATTTTTATAGAGGATTCACAGTATGGTTAGGGTTGCGTTTTGGTTTAGCACGGTTGTGAATTGCTTTCAGAATTGTATTTTTATAGAGGATTCACAGTTTAAACAAACTAAGCCTTGTTATTCCGCCTGTTGTGAATTGCTTTCAGAATTGTATTTTTATAGAGGATTCACAGTCAAAACCAACTATTGATTTTTATCCAGGTAGTTGTGAATTGCTTTCAGAATTGTATTTTTATAGAGGATTCACAGTTATTTATCGACTACTAATTTTCTGGGTGTAGTTGTGAATTGCTTTCAGAATTGTATTTTTATAGAGGATTCACAGTAGATTCAGACGAATTAATTGATGACTGATGGTTGTGAATTGCTTTCAGAATTGTATTTTTATAGAGGATTCACAGTTGGTGAGTAATAAACATCCTGTCGCCGTATGTTGTGAATTGCTTTCAGAATTGTATTTTTATAGAGGATTCACAGTTTTCAAAGTCTGGATATTTTGCAATCATTGAGTTGTGAATTGCTTTCAGAATTGTATTTTTATAGAGGATTCACAGTCTGATGGAGGATCACAATGTCACCTCCGAGTTGTGAATTGCTTTCAGAATTGTATTTTTATAGAGGATTCACAGTAGAACAGCCTAATATCTTTTAGTGGCGATCGTTGTGAATTGCTTTCAGAATTGTATTTTTATAGAGGATTCACAGTCATTAGCAAACGTGTAATTGTATTGACCGTGTT
>CAKZPK010000453.1 GCA_937139035.1 uncultured Crocinitomix sp.
GGAAAAGTAGTTGAAACTCCACAAAGTGAAACGACTCCATTCTATCCAAGAAGTCCTTATGCTGTTGCAAAACTATATGCCTTTTGGATTATTAAAAATTACAGAGAAGCATATGGTATTTATGCTTGCAACGGAATCCTTTTCAACCATGAAAGTCCTTACAGAGGAGAAACCTTTGTTACACGTAAAATAACAAGAGCTGTAGCCAAAATTAGTTTAGGGCTTCAGGAAAAATTGTACTTAGGTAATTTAGATGCCCAACGTGACTGGGGTCATGCAAAGGACTATGTATACGGTATGTGGCAAATGATGCAACAGGACGAGGCAGATGACTATGTATTGGCAACTGGTGAAACACATCCTGTAAGAGAATTTGTTGAAAAATCTTTTAACCACGTAGGAATAGAAATGCGCTGGGAAGGTGAAGGAATTAACGAAAAAGGATACAACAAAGCGACTAATGAAGTTTTGGTTGAAGTGGATGAAAAATACTTCCGCCCAACTGAAGTTGACCTTTTATTAGGAGATCCAACAAAAGCCAATACAGAATTGGGATGGAAAATAACCTACACTTTTGACGAGCTTGTAAAAGAAATGGTTGAGGCAGACGTAGCCTTATTTAAACGTGACAAATACCTCATGGATGGAGGTCATAAAATATATCATCAAAACGAATAAGCAAGCGTGGATAAAGCATCAAAAATTTACATTGCAGGTCATAACGGTATGGTTGGATCTGCCATTTTAAGATTATTGCAGAAAAAAGGTTATTCAAACCTAATACATAAAAGTTCTAAAGAACTTGATTTACGCAACCAAGCAGCCGTGCATCATTTTTTTGAAACGGAGAAACCTGAATTTGTATTTTTAGCAGCTGCAAAAGTGGGGGGAATCCTTGCTAACAATAGTTATAGAGGTGAGTTTTTATACGACAACCTCATGATTACTGCCAACATTATTCAGGCCGCGCATCATTTTAAAGTTGAGAAGTTACTTTTTCTAGGATCCTCTTGTATCTATCCTAAAATGGCTCCGCAACCTTTAAAAGAGGATTATCTTTTAACAGGATCTTTAGAAGAAACAAATGAACCTTATGCCATTGCTAAAATTGCGGGCATTAAACTATGCGAAACTTATCGCGATCAATATGGCGACAATTTCATTTCTGCAATGCCAACGAATTTATATGGCCCAAATGACAATTACGACCTAAATAATTCGCACGTTTTACCAGCTTTAATCAAAAAATTTCATCAAGCTAAAACCAATGCCGATCCACATGTGGAGATTTGGGGAACAGGGAGCCCCAAAAGAGAATTTTTACATGTTGATGATTTAGCTCAAGCTTGTTATTTTCTCATGGAAACGTACAATGAAAAGCAATTTGTAAATATTGGCACAGGAGAAGATATCTCGATTAAGGATTTAGCTTTAAAAGTAAAATCAATTGTGGACTATCAAGGCGAATTAAAATTTGATTTAACAAAACCAGATGGCACGCCGCGAAAGCTCATGGACGTTTCTTTCATTCACGAAAAAGGATGGAAACACAATATCGATTTAAGCACTGGTATTCAAAACACTTATGAGCAAGCGTTGCATGATGGTGCGCTAAACAATTAATTCTGCACCGCTTTTTTGAAACTAAATCTATCAAAACACGTACGTTCTAACGGTAATGCGTAATCTATTAAATACCATACTCCTACTCTTGTTCACAGCAATTACTGGTATTGCGCAAAATTATTTACCGAACAACAACTATTATCAAACTGAGGCTGAGCGTTTGTTAATTCACGCAAAGAACGATAGTTCTTATTATAACCAACACGTTAGTTTACGCCCAATATTAGACACACGCACCAATCGCGACTCTATCTTTGCAATACCAGGCAAGCAATACTATTGGGTAACGCAAAAACTATTTAAAGAAAATCTGATCATTTTTAAAGGACCTGGTTTTTGGTGCAGCATTGACCCAATACTTGATTTGGAATTGGGAGGAGATTTATCTGCCGACTCATTAGAAAGACTTTATTGGAATACCAGAGGAATTCGAGTTCAGGGACGCTTTTTTGACAAGGTTGGATTCACCACCTCTTTTTACGAAAACCAAGCATTACTGCCAGGCTACATGAATGACTATGTTGATGCACACGGTGAGTTTTTCCCCAACAGCATAAACACTAAATACATTCAAAACAATGCTGTTGTACCAGGTTACGCAAGAACGAAAGTGTTCAAAACAACAGGTTATGATTTCGCATTTGCCCAAGGAAACATCTCTTACGTTCCAAATAAGTTTGTCAATTTTCAAGCAGGGAATGGAAACCACTTTATTGGGAATGGATACCGCTCTCTTTTATTATCAGACTATACAGCCAATTATCCTTTCGCTAAAATTGAAGCCAACTTCCTAAAGGGGCGAATTCAATACAACGTTATATATGCCTTGCATCAAAACTTGTATCGTTTACATGTTTTCACTACACCAGAGGCGACTTATGAAAAGAAAATTGGCACTTACCACTACTTAGATATTGCTTTATCTAAAAATATACAAGTTGGAGTTTTTGAAGGTAAACTTTGGCGTAATGTTGACTCATTGGGTTCACACAAGCCAGACTATGCTTTTCTCAGCCCAATAATGTTTGTAACCCCGAGAACAAAAAATGATGACAATAGTGGTTTTAATTCCATATTAGGATTTAATGCTTCAATCAATTTTGGTAACAATCGACTTTATGGACAGGCAGTAATTGACGCAGGAACCTTGGGCGCTTTTCAATTAGGTTATAAATTCTATAATTTGGGCGGCCAGAAACTTGACGGTGGTGTAGAATTCAACCACGCCGAACTGAACACATACCTATCCACAGACAAACGATATAATTATTCGCATTATAACTTACCTTTGGCGCATCCATATGTTAATGGATTCAATGAATTAATCATTCACTTTACGTATCAGCACAACCGCTTCTTTTTTAGTAACCGCATTAATTATTCGCAACGCATTCAAAACGATTCTACTGCAATTGGCAACAATATTTTGCAACCATTATACAACGGCACACCAACCACCCCAAATCGATTGGACTATATTGCATACAACCAATTTGAAATGGGCTATAGATTTAACAAATCGAATAATTTTCAAGCCTTTTTTGGATTACTGACGCGAAGTGATTTAGATGCTGAAAATAACCCTCTTACAAATTACGCGTATATAGGAGTTAGAACACGATTAAAGAATAAATACCTTGATTATTAACGGATGAAAGACTACCATTTAGTATTAGCTTTTATTACTGCGTTCAGTGTTGTACTGCTCGCAACTCCGTCATTGATCAAAGTGGCGAAGCTCAAACATTTAGTTGATGAACCGTTAGAGGCACGTAAAAAACATGCTATCAGCATTCCGACAATTGGAGGTGTTATTATTTTTAGCGCATTTATTTTCTCTACGTTTTTATGGCTTCCTGTTCATGAACCTAGCGTAATTGAAGGAATGAGCCAATTCATGTTTTTAATGGCTAGCTTAATCTTACTTTTCTTTGTTGGGGTTAAAGATGACATCATAGGCATGTCTCCAATGAAAAAATTAATTGCACATGTTATGGTTGGATTTATTCTGGTTGTAATGGGCGGAATTAAAATCAGTAGTTTTCATGGCTTACTAGGAATGGACATCCTCTTGCCTGATTATGCCAGCATATTATTATCCATCTTCATTTATATTGTAATTGTTAATTCAATCAATCTTATTGATGGTGTAGACGGACTAGCTTCGGGAGTTGGTTTAATTTCAACTATTGCCTTTGGCTTGTGGTTCGCTTTTATAGGAGACATACATTGGGCATTGATTTCATTCTCAATGTCAGGTGCATTACTCGGCTTTTTAGTATTCAACTTTAATCCTGCTCGCATATTTATGGGAGATTCGGGATCCTTAATAATTGGAGCTGTAATTAGTGTTTTAGCTATTCAACTGATTGAATCTCCAACTGAAAAACTAACCGCATTAGGATATCAAAATGTTGCAACACCTGTTTTAGCAATGGCTATTTTAGCCTATCCATTACTGGATACTTTACGTGTATTCATTATACGCGCATTAAAAGGAAAATCACCGCTAAGTGCAGACCGAAATCACTTGCACCACAAATTGCAAGATCGTAAAATGGGGCATAAAAAAACGGTAATCATTATTTACATTTTCAGTTTAGTAATGATTGCGCAAGCCTTTTTCATTCAATTTGAAAACCCGAATTATAGCTTTTTCATTAGTTTCGGAATTGCCATGCTATTTACATTGATTGTATTTATGGGCGCCAAGAAAAAAAACAATGCAAGTAATTAAATATATACTCATATTGCTTTTTATGGTGAGCTTCACTGCTCAAAGCCAACTTGAATTCAAGAATATGCATTATCGGCACCGTCTTGAAAAATCTGTCCCATACTTTAAATTAGACAAACAAACGCACTCTTCTATATTTCCAGTCCTTGAATCTTCGGTATACTCCCAAAAAGAAGCACACTCAAAAGAGGACCGCGGTTACTTCAATCTTACCAACGTAAACAATGAAACAGGAAATCGTCCATATTCATTAAAAGCATACCCATTAATTGCATTAGGTGCAGGCCTAAATGCTCAAAACCAACAAGGAATTGACTTACAATTAACAACTGGTTTAGGCGCCGCAATAGATTTTACAGCAGGAAAATTCTTAATTTCTGGGAAATTCCTACCCTATGCCACCAAAGGTGGTTTTGTTCGCGACTCTATTTACCAAAGCGTTAATTATGACCCGGGCGCTAGTCGTGCAATATTTGAAAACGGATTCTTGCAAAGCGAATTGTTATTAGCTTATCGCCCTAATCGCTTTTTCACTTTCATTGCTGGACAAGGTAAAAACAGCTTTGGAGAAGGTTATCGTTCTTTAATTCTGTCTGACAACGCAATGGCAAACCCATTTTTCAAAATTGAAACGAAGTTTGCCAACGTAAAATATGTCAATCTCTACCAAATTTGGAAAGACAATACAATTGATCCATCCGACAAAAGTTTGGACAAAAAGAAATTTGCAGCCATGCATTATATTAGTTGGAATATCACCAAGTCTTTTAATTTAAGTGTATTCGAAACGGTTATTTGGCAAGCTAATGATACTCTTATCAACAGAGGATTTGACCCTAACTATCTTAATCCTATTGTATTTTACCGCCCGGTTGAATATGGAAATGGATCTGCTGACAACGTACTTCTAGGAGCCAATTTGAGCTATAAATTTGATGAGCACCACTCTATTTACACCCAAATAATTTTTGATGATTTTTTACTGAAAGAACTACGTGCTCGTTCTCGTTGGTGGGCAAATAAATATGGTTTCCAAATAGGATATAAATCACGCGACTTTTTAGGTAATGAAAACCTTTATTTCCAAACAGAATTTAATATGGTGCGTCCGTTCACGTTCTCTCACAAGCATTCTGGTCAAAGTTATGGCAATCTCAATGCCTCTGTTACGCATCCAGTTGGTGCCAACTTTTTTGAAGTTCTAAATATTGTTTCTTACCAACCTAAAAAAATTCGATACACGAATAAATTAACTTATACAGCCTATGGTGTTGACAGCTCTAACGTTAGTTATGGGCAGAATATTTTTGTATCCTACAGCAATCGAGTTGGGAAATATGATCATTTAGTGATGCAAGGTTATCGGAAAAATGTTTTGAATGAAACCTTTATTGCCGAAATTCCAATTCTACCAAAAATAAACCTCTATGCTAATTTGACTTATAATTGGCGAATGGAGATTTCGGAGACAGGTACCCAACACAATCATGCTATTTTATTCGGACTTCGTTCGAGAATTTGGAATAGTTATACGGATTTTTGATCTGTTTGTAGAATAAGCAACTCTTTTAGAATCATTCTAATTAAAATTCCCTGTATTATAATTGAATTTTATTAAATTTGCAGCCAAATTGCCAGACAATAATGGTTGCAGAAGAATCCGCTATAGAGAAAACTCGAACACCCTCAAAAATGAAAGATTACGCCCTTTTATTAAAATTGCGTTTGGCATTTTTAGTGGTTTTATCCGCCCTTTCAGGTTATCTTTTTGTTGGCGGTGGGTTTGGAGCAGACTTTTGGCTTCTAATTATAGGCGGTTTTTTAATTACAGGAGCATCCAACGGATTTAATCAAGTAATTGAGCGTGATTTAGACAAAAAAATGTCACGTACTTCCAATCGACCTTTGCCAACTGGCCGTATGTCGGTTAACGAGGCGGTAATTGTCTCTTCACTTTCAGCTATTGTCGGTGCATTCTTACTTTTTCAAATTAATTATTTCGCTGGTGTTTTAGGAATCTTAGCTTTAGTACTATATGTTTTCATTTACACACCAATGAAACGTATTACTCCGTGGGCTGTATTTGTTGGAGCTTTTCCAGGAGCAATACCTCCAATGTTAGGTGTAATTGCATATACAGGTACATTTAGTGATCAGGCAGGAATGATAGCAGGAATGTTATTTTTCATTCAGTTCATTTGGCAATTCCCGCATTTTTGGGCAATTGCATGGGTATTAGATGAAGATTATGCTAAAGGAGGCTTTTCATTATTACCAAGCAAAACAAGAAAATCGAAACGCTCTGCTTTTCACATTTTAATTTACACCTTATTTATGGTGCCTGTGAGTTTAATTCCATGGGTACTTGACTTAACAGGTGATATAACACTTGTGATTGGAGCAATTGCAGGTGCATGGTTCTTTATTTACGCCTACAAACTCTATTTAAATTTAGATGACAAGTCGGCCAAAAGCCTCATGTTTGCTTCATTCATTTATTTGCCAATCATACAATTTTTGTACGTTTTTAATAAATTCTAACGACTGTGACAACTTACGATAACGGGAATCAAATTAGTCCTGAACTAAACAAGAAAATGAAGAAAAATCTCATGTGGATTTTCATTTTTGCGGTAATCATGATTTTTGCAGGGTTAACGAGTGGCTATGTTGTTTCGCAAGGCGGAACTTTCTGGGTTACCATTAAAATGCCGGCGGCTTTTAACATCTCAACTGTTGCAATCGTGCTGAGTAGTATTTGCTTATTTATAGCTCAAAAAGCTGTTAAGCAAGGAAAACAAGGGCTAGTTAAAATCAGTCTTGGTTTAGCGTTTCTATTTGGAATTATTTTTGGGATCTATCAATTTGTAGGCTGGGGAGATCTTTACAAAAATGGTAATGCTCTATCTTCCAACATCATGAATACGCGTGGTAGATATGGCAAATACTTCTCTCTTTCATATGAAGGCAAAGAAATAAGCTACAATAACGCCTCGTTTTACTATAAAGGTGAAGAAATGTCACCGGACTTATTAAGTGAAATGAAAAGTTTTTCTTCTGATATCATGGAAGGATACAAAACAGAGGGGCATGTTTATTCACTCACTGATTATGGATCTAAATTCTCATTGTCATACAGAGAAAAATTAATGACGTATGTAAATGGTCAATTCATGATTGAAGGAGTACTTTTATCGGCTAGCCAACATGAAAGACTCGATCGATTTGCAGAAAACATTGTCAATGACAGAGGTGATTTTATCATGAAAGGAAAATACGGAGAAGATTTCGTGATTTTTTACGCTGGTGATGAATTAGAATATTCGAATCGTACATTTTTTCGAAACGGTTCTCAATTATCAGCCTTGCATGTTGATAAATTAATGAAACAAGGTAACACAGCAAGTTCATATATTTACGCTTTTAGCGGTATTCATCTTTTACATTGGATTGGTGGAATTATTGCGCTATTAGTAATGTTTATCAAGGGGTTACAATTAAGATATTCCGAATCAGATTATTTAGGTATAACCCTTGGTTCAACTTATTGGCATTTTTTAGGCATATTGTGGCTTTATTTATATGCTTTTTTAATTTTTATTCATTAAACTTGCACAAACAATTTTTGATTTATGTCAGCAGCAACGCAAGAAATCGATCAGTCTAAAGCTTGGGATGGGAAAGAATCTCCGTTTAGAGTGAGTTACGGAAAACTAATGATGTGGTTTTTCTTAGTTTCAGATGGTTTAACTTTTGGTGGTTTATTAACTGCTTTAGGCTATGCTAAATTTTCAAATATTGAGTCAGTTTCAGCTTGGCCTTCAGGTGAGAGTGTGTTTTTTCACTTCCCCTTCACACACGCTGAACTGCCGCTACTTTATGTAGCATTCATGACATTTATTCTAATTGTCTCTTCTGTAACTATGGTATTAGCCGTGGAAGCAGGACACCGAATGGACAAAAAAGGAGTAATTAAATGGTTACTTTGGACCGTTATTGGTGGTTTAATATTCTTAGGTTCTCAAGTTTGGGAGTGGGCAACATTTATTGCTGGTCCTGATGGAGACATTACTACTTGGGTAGATAATGCAACGCTAACCTATAATCCATACGGCCCAACACTATACGCTGACTTCTTCTTCTTTATTACTGGATTCCACGGATTCCACGTATTTACGGGAGTATTGTTCAATAGTTTAGTTTTAAGAAACGTTATTCGCGGTGTATACCACAAACGTGGTCACTACGAAATGGTTGAGAAAGTTGGTCTTTATTGGCACTTTGTCGATTTAGTATGGGTATTTGTATTTACCTTTTATTATTTGGTATAATTCCATTCTGAAAACTGATTTAAAGAATTGATTAAAACAAAAGAAAATGGTTAGAGACGACATTATAGAATATTCACTACACGCACACCACTCTGAAGAAGAAGGGAAAAAAGTTAGAAAGAAAATCTGGAAAGTAACAGCTATTCTTTCAATCATTACTACTGTAGAAGTTTTAGTAGGTGCATTTTTTCCAAAAGATTCTGTTGGTGATATCACTTGGGAAATCATTAAGTGGGGATACATCTTATTAACTGTTGTTAAAGCAGCTTATATTGTATTAATATTTATGCACTTAGGTGATGAGTCAAAAACATTGAAATATATGATTTTGGTACCTTACATCATCTTCATCTTATACCTTATCTTCATTGTTGTAATGGAGGCTAGATATATTGGTGACGGTTGGTTAAATATGCATTAAGCATAGTTACCACTCACTTATTTTTACACAAACTTAAAGGGACATTGATATGGCCAAAGCAAAACGCGTAATACTTGTTATGCTCGTACTGTTGGGGCCAGGTACAATCATCTACTTCATCTCTAAAACAGTAAGCAATCATTTTATAAAGCTTCCGTATATAGGATATGAATATCAATTAGATTCTAACGGAAATAAGGTTGATTCAACGGCATACAATGTGCCAGATTTTGAACTAACATCTTTTGACGGAACTCCCATTACTCAAGACTCTATTGACGGTAAGTTCATTGTATTAACTACAATTCAGAACGAATGTCCTGACATGTCACAATGTGGAATGAGTATCTTTCATTTCAATGAAATCTTTTTTGAAAAACTAGTCAAGAATCAAGAAAACTACGGAAATGTTCGAGTACTCTCCATTTTAACAGATGTTGATGGAAATCCAATAACCGAACCTACCCAAAAGTTAAAGGATGAAATGATACCATATGACACTACTAGTTTATGGTGGCTTGCAACTGGTGATATTACTCCTTTCTATAATTTCAATTATTATGGAGATAAGTTTATTAATCACTTGGCGTCTAATAAAGATGGTGAAATTGGATTGAAGGCTTATACTAACAGTATTGTCTTAATTGATGAAAAGGGATTCATTCGTGGTGTATCTGGTGCTAAAACAGATTCCCACATTCGTAACTTCTTTGATATGCTCAAATTATTGAAGAAAGAAGAATTCGATAGAAACAAAGCTGCCGAAGAAGCTGCCGAATCTCAAGCTTAAATTCAACGAACAACCGTTTTTGCTCTACTTAATACGCTTAATATTTGTTATTTTTGCAGCGAATTAAGATATCAAATCCAATGAAAAAAATTGCACTCTTTTTATCCTTTCCAATTTTATTTTTTGCCTGTGCAGGTGATGCAGAATCAGAAACTACCGAACCATCTGAACCCGTTGGATCAGGTTTACCTTATATTGGTTTCCATGATTTTGGTAAAGTAATGAAAGATGGAAAAGAAGTAATGGACACTATTTACCATACTGTTCCAGAATTCTTTTTAACCGCACAGGATAGTTCCATGTTTTCAAATGAAACCGTAGCAGGAAAAGTACATGTAGTTAACTTCTTTTTCACAAGTTGTCCATCTATTTGCCCAGCAATGATTGCACAAATGAAACGCTTGCAAGGCAACACCGCAGACATTGATGAATTGGTTTTCCTTTCTCATACAATTGACCCACGCCGTGACACCATTCCAAAGCTTAATGCTTACATCAGAAAAAAAGAACTAGACACACACAACTGGTACTTTTTATATGGAGAAAAAGAATATGTACATGATTTAGGAATAAACGGATACATGATTAACGCCATGGAAGATGAAGAAGCTGAAGGAGGATTTTTACATTCAGAACATTTTATCCTAGTTGACAGAGAAGGCCACATTAGAGGATTGTACGAAGGCACTGACACCGACCGCGTAGATCAATTAGAAAAAGATATTCGTAAATTAATTGAAACTGAATATGGCAACTAATTCACCTACTGATCAAACCGGGTTTGATGCTACGCTCGAAAAAAAGTATCGGCCACTAGTTATCACTTTATCTATTGTAATTCCACTTGCTGTTGCTGCTTTGTTTGGAGTTAAAGTAGAAGGTGTTGACCTAAGCTTTCTTCCGCCTATTTATGCTACAATAAATGGCTTAACAGCAGTTATACTTGTATTTGCTGTTATTCAAATTAAAAAGGGAAACAAAAAGAGGCACGAACAATTAATTACACTTGCCGTAATTTGCTCTCTTCTATTCTTGGTAGGTTATATTGCCTATCACATCACATCAAACTCTACACCATATGGAGGAGCCGGAATTAGTGCTATAATCTATTACGTTATATTGGTTTCGCACATCTTATTGAGTATTGCTGTTATTCCAATGGTAATGATGACTTACTTGAAAGGTTGGGCAGGTAATGTTGTATCGCATAGAAAATGGGCTAAAATTACTTTCCCAATTTGGCTATATGTTGCAATTACAGGTGTTGTTGTTTATTTAATGATTAGTCCTTATTACGGCTAAGCGTTTTAATAAATACCTTCATAGAATTACTATTCATGTTGATCAATGAATTATCTGATCAACACTAATGATTGCAAGTCGACTTGCTTTCCATCTTGAGAAAAAACTACAAAGTAGGTTCCGTTTGCTAAATCAGAAATATCAATAAAACTCTGGTTTTGAATATCTAGATTTTTTAATGTACGTCCGGATTGATCGAGGATAGTAATTAGACCACTAAATGTTGTGCCTAAATTAACTTGGTTACTTGCTGGGTTAGGATACATATTAAACCTATTCCCATCAGATTCAATTGGAAGACTAGCAGTGCTTGGTGTGTGAAGACAGTCTTCTCCTGATGGATTATAAATTTCAAAAGAACTATCATAAAAGCAACGAAATTGTAAATACCAAGGTTGAATTATAAAACTGTCATTACAGCTAATAGGAAAAGGAAACAAACGAAAACGGCTACTATCTGGAATAAATCCAAATCGTTCAATATATAAACCGTCCAAGCCATAAGACGAATTCTCTAATGTTTTGAGTGTTATTGTTCGATAAGTCACGTCATTAATATCCATGCTTCCAGTTTCAACCACCTCGACAAATGAACTATCATTACATAATGCCGTAGCACTGTGTATAGTATCTGCAATTAGCCATTGATCACCAACGGTTGCTCCAAAATCATATAACACAAAGAACTGATCATTAAAATAATAGAAAATGGTATCACCACTTACATAGGTATAATTCTCATATAAAGTCACAGGAGGCAATTCTTCCCACTCACCACCCGATAAAAAATATTGTTGCCGAACTCCAGTAATTTTCTGACAATTATGACCTTCAATTAATGTGTCTGAAACGTATTCATATTCATAACGACCAGGATTTCCATCATCAAGAATTTCATAAGTCCACTGCGCATCTGAATCAACCCAAACTTGACCGAATGCAGTTGATGAAGAAAAAATAATAGCAAATAAGTAAAAGATAAATTTCATAAGCGTTGGTTTGTCGGCAAGGTAATTAATTTGCAACTAGACCATAGTGATAAATACCTCATTCAC
>CAKZPK010000454.1 GCA_937139035.1 uncultured Crocinitomix sp.
TATTATGATTTTACTAAATGCTATTACAGATAGATTTTTGGAGGGCGGACCTCTTTTTATGTCTCTTATTTTAATTTGCTTATTACTTGCCATTGCATTTTTGGCAAGTGGTTTTATGAACTTAAATAAGAATAAAGAAAAGACTGAAAAAATGACTCGACTGGCATCAGATGTCAGTATACTTGGATTAGTTATTGGCTTTTTAGGCTCAATTATAGGAATGATTGGAGCTTTTGATGCCATTGGAAACATTGAAAGCGTGAGCGCAGGAATAATGGCTGCAGGATTAAAAGTTTCATTTTTGACCACCGTTTTTGGAAGTATCACTTTTATTCTACCAAGAATTGGCATTATCGTTTTAAGATCTATACAAAAAAACTAATCTCAACATTAACAATAAAAAAACGCCGTGCATTATTGACAGCACGGCGTTTTAAAAACATTGCGTTAATAGCGATTAACATCTATTGTATTAAACTCGGCTGTGGTAACCGTATTTCCCGCAATTTCGGTATTTAAAACTGCATTAGTAGTTAAACCAAATGGGGTATGCTGTGTATAAGAAACATTGGTTGGATTTGCTGTTGGAAATTTCACAATCAACGCTGTATCAACCGTAGCATGAAATATGGAATTATTTCCTTTCAATTGTAAAATCGGACCTTCAAATGCAGTATTGGTTTCAATAAAAATAAGTCCGCCACTATCTATTTCAACCAAGGTATCTTTTAAAACCACAGAGCCGTTCTTACTAGAAAGTGAAGCAATTCCATTGGTCAATTTTAAATGCATTTTAGTGAACGTTAATTCTCCACCTAGGCGCCCAAATGTGCTTAACGCCTCCAATTGTGCTCCAGAAAAATGCGTGTTCCCCTGAAAATAGCCAAAGCAACGCGCATTTGGCTTGCAGTAAACATGTGTAATACCGCTTGTAATTTCGAATAAATTCCCCATATCAACCGGCACACAATCTCCCCAAATCACTCTATTTAAGGAACCCGGTAAAGATGCTTTTACAAAAATGATCCTACCTGTAGATTCTGCACGATCAAAATCAATGACATTGGTTCCTGTACCTTGATTGTTTAGAACAAAATTCCCATTGGCTTTAATATTTCCTACAAAGCTATTCTCGCCGTCATTATGCAATGTTCTAAAAAAGTTCCCATGACCTTTTAACACGTCATATTTCAACCTTATTTCGGCACATGAAATGAATGATTTTATGAATCCAGCAAAGCCCTCTTTTTCACAATCTATCTCCATTAATTCACCGCGAATCTTCAATTCACTATGAGAAATAATTCCTTCTGAATGATTTTTTAAAGCTAAAAACTCACCTTTAAGAATAAGTTTAAATGGCAAACCTGAATTTTCATTCATAATTTCATGTACCGAACTTGAAAAGTCAATCGTTACTTGATAGAAGCTACTTCTAATGAGTAAATTTCTTTCAGGAATTTTAGCATTCCATTCATATATTCCATCACTTGTAAAGTTTAGTGCAACGTAAGGATGATCTTCGGTTTCACCATCCCTGGCGTGCACTTCTTGATAGGCCTCAACAGCTTTATCAATCGTCTTAAAAGGTTTGCTACTGTTTTCTATTGCTCCCGTAGTGTCATCTCCATATTGGTGATTAATAAACACTGCTCCCCGAACAATAGATTCATCAATATCTGCAAAACTATCTATCAAATCAGCAAATTGCGCCTCTGTTGGATAGTCTCCTGTCTCAAAATAACTTTTGAGTGTAATTTTATCTTGTTTCATAATTTTTAAATTGTTACGTGACAACGCGTTTTATTACGTGCATCATCAATTAAGAATAATTTGTTTTTCGAGACTTTATCTAATTCCCCATCCGCCCCAGGCTTTTTTGGTCCTGAAAAATCTAATACACTTAAACCTGTTGTGTCCAATTCAATCGGAAATTCTTTTTCTTCATCCGTATCCACAATTCCATCTCCACCTGGATGCATAAAAGTTTTAAATACACCACCCAAAATACCAGCTGTGGCTCCAGGGTTTAACTCTGCAAATTCACCGTAAAAGTACTTTCTGACAACCGCATCAATACCTCGATTATAACCTAGTTTTGCTATAAATGCGGTTAATTCAATAAAATTTCGAGACTTTCTATCTGAGTCCTCAAGACTAAACTTAATTGAATCACTCAGTGATTTCCACATTGGAACAACATCTCCAGACTTATTATTCGAATCATCTACCAACCTAAACCCTAATGTGCCGCCATAAAACTTTGCAGATTCTTTGTCTGCAATCATTTCAGATGCTACAGGGTAGGAAGAAACAACATGTTTATACGCCAATTGCATAGTTGTTTTACTATTAAAAGTATTAATTGGGTAATTATTAACCATTCCTCCATCTCCCCAAAAACAATTCATATATTTCGAATTATATTCTTTGTTACGATTCCGATCTACCTTCCTATCAATATAGAATGGTCGAAAGGCAATTGGCAAATTCATTGAAATACTCACTGCATCCACAACTGAAAAATCAGGCGTATGGTAAACTGAAAAATATTCTGCATTACCTTTGGTTAAATTTGTTCCAACTGTTACCAAATTTGAGCCTGTGCGATTGAAAAAATCTCTGAAGGTTAATCTTTTTGCCTGATTTTGATTCTCTACTTCCGGCACAAACCTAACCAAGAGATCAGCAAAATACTCGCGTACAGCAAACCCTGGAAAAATTCCTCTACAAAAAAGTAAACTATGGAAATAATCTGCTTGTGATTTGTAATATCTCGAAGCCGCATAATTTTCAACATCAAACCCTAGAACTTTTTCGGGTGTAAAAAATGTAAAATATTTCATAGGAGGGCCGGAAAAAAGTCTGCGCAACAAAATATCATCAGAATAGGAAGCCAATTGACTGACCAAATTACCTTCTGTCGAGTTAAAAAAATCATAGGTCATATTAGTCACATATTCTCTCATAACTTTCATGTTCTCATGTGTTTTCTCACGTCCATTACTCGTTCGAATTTTATAAAAGTTTTCCTCTGTGTACTCTTCATAAAAAAGAGCAAATTTGTTCACCTCCATTTCACTCTTACTATAAGTAAGAGGAGTATAACCTATCTCCTCTTTAGAGGTTGTTTCGATTTCATTCCGAATATCCTGTGAAGTCATTCCACAACTCAGCATAAAAGCTGTAATAGCTCCTGCAGAGGTGCCCGATATCCCCTTGATTGGACGCTTGTCAACCTCCTTATAAATATCAATTATTGGAAATACTGGATCCTTTGCTTCACGTGGTCTCTCAAATTTTTTTTGAAAGTATAAATCTTCTAGCGTCTCAACAGCTCCTAAATAAACCAGCCCTCGGCCTCCACCACCTTCAAATGCAAGGTGGTGGATTTCATTTAAATCAACACTCATAATTATGAGATTTCAAATTTACCAAGGCCTCCGTCGGAATCTCCTTCTAAACTACTACTTCCAGTTCCTTCAGGTTCATAATCATCACAATTACAAGGCAGGCCATCTTGGTCTACTGGACTAGATGAACTTTGTAAAATATTTAATGAAGTCGGAACACGAGTTTCCCAAGGATCACCTACTGCAGTGGATTCATCAAGAATTAAATCATCTACAATAGATTCGTAAAGTGGATCACCTGGAACTGGAACTTCTCCTCCATTCCAAATTTGTCCTGTTTCAAGATAGTAGATTACACTTGTTTCATAATTCTCCTTTACAGGAACCACAACTCGTGCCATTCCTGCTTGCAAAAAGGCTCTAAAAATAGGGTCATTGTCATCCAATCGATAAATCTCATTCCATCCACATTTTTCACCCCAGAAATAAGGGTAAAAAAGGTAGGACATCAAATCCCAATCAAAGGCTTGCTCAAAGAACTTGGCTTGATTATTATAACAAGCTAATTCCTCTGTTGTTTGCAAATTAGGCATGCCCTCAACAGTGCTACAAGGAGATATTTCATTATAAAATCCTGCACCAAAATTAGCTTGCAACCATTTCATGCATAACTTCTTCAATTCTTGCTCTTCGATCGCGCGATTATATCTAGGATTATTTCCTTTGATTTGAATACCTAATGACGCTTGTGCCTTAGCTTCTTCCAGCGCATTGTCATAAACTCTTTTTTGCTCTTTATACGCACTAATAATTTTATTGTAGGTATCTATCCGCCATGCTTCCATCACTTCTGGTTTGCGTTCGCATTTTACAACAACATTAGCATGAAATGATCTGACATGATTTGTACTGAATGATATTGGTAGGCTTCCTTCAATATCATTTAATTCATAAAAACCAGGTATTGTAGGAGCAGGATTGGTATAATCATTATCTAAAGCACGTTGATTTCCTATAGCAACTGACAAAAAATAATGCGGATGACTATTTCTCCACCAATGCATACCTAGAACAGCGGAGTAAGCTGTGTACCCTTCTGGAATGGAAAAATCATTATAAGAAACTGCATAAAAATTAGGCTTATCCAACTCCTCTCGGTCTTTTGTAAAAGCTTTACCAACCTCTTTATACCTAGCAGGCGGTGGTGAAGTTTTTAGCCCAAATGATGCAGCCCAAATATCATAATTACCTTCATTGATATCCGAATGGCTTTCCAATCCATTATCTCGTGGATCTTCTGGTTTTTCAAGACCTAAACCTGTTTCTTCAGTAGCCATTGCCCATAGGTGAAACTTCGCAGGTTCTGGAATCATAAATTCATAGGTTAACTTACGCCCATAATTCACCACTTGATTATTGTATATTTTATCTACCCAACGGTAAATCCCTGTGACATGCCCGTCTGAATTATTACTATTGTCAAGTCCATGCGAATTGTTTTCTTCAAATTCTTCAACGATTTTAGTCTCACGTTCTTCTCTCACCCGAGTCACAACTTTTTCCATTGCACGTGCCAGCAATTCTTTTGAATATTCCACCGAATTTTCATTAGTAACAGAAGATGAAGAAGAGGTTGAAAAACTTGATTTAATATCCATTTTAAATGGCCCTAGCTTACTTGCAGACAAATCCACACCTAAACTTTTTTTATTGTCCTCAGTTAAAACCTCTGTGGTAGCCTGTTTCATTTCATATCGACCAGTAGTAGTCGTATCTTGCAAACTCTCCTCTGTCACTTCAGATTCAAATGTGACAGTTGTTTCTTGTCTTCTTAACCTGCGTGTTGTTCGCAATTTACTTTCTCCTTGCAAAATATTTTCAATGTGAGATACCTCTCCAGCTGTATAACAACAAATCTCTTGCTCCACACGCATATAATCGGCAACACCTAAATTCACAATACCTTGACACGCCTTATCTTCAACATCAGTATCTACTCCTTCGCAAGGTGTCATTTTAACGTCAAATATAGATTGACCTTTCATTGAAAAGGCAAAATCCAAATGCAACGGCTCAAGTGTATCTCCAGACTCATCATCCTCTTGAGCAATAGTTGATATTAAATTAGTTGAAGGTCGGTAACGGTGCCATAAAATTTTTGCTCCGCTAGGATAGGCCATTCGAGATATACGAAACTCATCCGCGCCATGACAAGTAAAACTATCTTCAAATGCAATGCCGTTTTTATATGGGGTTACTTTTAAAGCATAACTTCCACTTACAAATTGTCCCTCAATTTTAAAGCTATATTTTATGCTACTTGCATCAGCATCAAGGTTGGATGGAGAAAAACCAACAAAAAAACTTGGTCCAGGCATGAATGATTTACGCAAAGCAAAACTTATAGAACCATAGGTGTCAATTTTTTCAACTGATCCCCCACCACTATTACCAAAACCACTTGTTGTAGCTTGAATATAATTTGCCGTTTCATTAACATCTATGCCAACCGCATCATTAATCTGAGGCATACATCCTTGCGTAAAACCAGCATTCGGATCAATTCCGCTTTTATTCAATTCTATAATGCTACCTCCTGCAACAATAGTTTTAGAATATAATTTTTTGGTACTTAATATATCCCTTTGTGCATCTTTCATAGCATGCTCAATGAGCTGAATCGCAGAAACAGGATCTTTTTCTACATACAAATTAAGCTCATCAGCAACTTTTAATGTGTTTTCACTAACTTTTACTGTTAAATTCTCCTTCAGTAACGGATTAGCTACATTAGCTTTTAAAGTTGTTATATCCTCATTTGAAACTGAGACTTCAGTTCCTTCTTCTAGCTCAGGTAAATCTTCAGGCAAATCAATCTTTGCACTGCTTAAACTAGTATTGTAATTACGATTAATTTTTCCAAGTTCATGAATTGCCTCTTTGTATAAAAGCATTTTCTTTTCAAGCTCTTCAGCATCAATAAAGTTTGTTATTTGCGGACCATAAGTATCAACATTAGCTGGCGCTTTCTTATTTGCTTTTGCTAAAACAACTTTAGGAATTACAACACTTGCTTTAGCTAATAACTGCAATTCTTTATCAGCTGTCACTAATTTTTCATCACCCTTATTTTCAATAAAGTGATTGGCAATAATTAGCTTTAATAACTCTTCTCTCAAATATTCTGATTTGTTTTCAATGATGAAATAGAACAATTGATCCCAAACATTGAGCAATGTTTCTTCAGCCAATGGTTCTAATCCTTCTGCTTTAATATTTACCGTGCTTTCATCAATGCTTTTTTTATTACGAGAAAGCCAATCTGCAAATTCAACTAATGCTGGAGTAACTCCATCAATTTCTTTAATCGTTTCAATCGAAGTAAACTCTGCAGATAGTTTTTTTAAATCTGTCAAGTTTGATTTTTTATGAATATCACTTCCTTCTGTCACAAATGCGCTACTCTCTATTGCTGGGTGAACAACAAATGAACGCGACAAACTTTCACTATCTGGTTTTTCAGGATTTCTTAATGCAACAAATTTGAAAACATTCGTTTTCCCCTTCGCTTTTTTATCCATTGGAATAAATTCTTTCATTCTAATCTATTTTATGTTATACCTACTCTGTTTTGGATTTTCAGTACGCTCCTTACGCTATCAAAATTAGAGGAGAGGTGTCCGAATTATTTGGACTCAAGAATAAACTCAGATTTAATTCTAGGATAATTATACTGGTCTATTCCATTGAAAAAAGGCGTTTATCGTTCTTTTCTGAAACGGAACATTTTAATCCGAAACTCCCTAAAAACAGAGAAGACAGACTATTAGTACATACTACATTCTCAACATATAGTCAAAAAATTATTTCCATTAAAAACTACTATCCATATTTTTAGATTTTAACATAAATTTCACATTTTCTCTTTTCCATTTCCTGTAACTTAGCGTCAACATTTTACTCAAAACGCTAACATTGCTCCGTCAAGTACTTTTCTTGCTATTAATATTTTGTTCATTTCATAATGAGCTTAAAGCGGCGTTTATTCCTAAGTTCATTAACTATTGTGAGGAGCAAGGCTTGTGCAACCAAGAAGTTTATGATGTAATTTGTGACCAAACTGGACTCATTTGGATTGCAACTGATAATGGTGTTTTTAATTATGACGGAGAGATCTTTAATCACTTCAATAAATCGGATGGTTTAACAGATAATGCTGTCTACAAAATAATTGAAGATGATGTTGGAAAACTTTGGATGATGACAGGAAACAAAAAACTCTGTTATTACACCAACAAAAAATTACACCCTTACCCTTTTAACAATTTAATTGAAGAAAATCTACCCTCTGGGTCTGATTTAATGGAGATTAGTTACCACACAAAAACAGGGCTTAAACTAGCTGTTAACCATGGTGGTTTCTTAAGTATTGACAACCTAGGAAAAAGCTATTTCTACGGAAGTTCTACAACTCAAATCAATAAAAAAGAATGTGGATTATATCTTTTAAAAGATCAAAATCAAATCCTATCATTTCAATATTACAATAGCAAATCATGCTTGAGTATTTTAGATTCCATCCCTTTATTTATTTGCCATATAAGTGCGAAAAACGAAATAGAGGTTAGTGACACTTTCTACTTAAATACACTTTATAAAAACAAAAAAGTGCTCTCTGTAAAACGAGGATGCGCATTATCAAACGGAAGCATTGCACAGATATGGCACAATAGCGTTTATATTATTCATGAGAATACAATGCAAAGAATTTTGTTGAATCAATCAATTATTTTGATTAGAGAAATTGAAAATGTACTTTGGATAGGAACAAGAGAAGGAATTTACACTTACGATTTAAGAACAGAAGAACTAAAGCACGAAGATTATCTACGCGAATACAGTGTTTCATCAGTAACTAAAGATTTAGATGGTGGATATTGGTTTACGACTTTAGAAAAAGGGCTTTTCTATACGCCCAACTTATTTTTAACGCACCAAGAATTATCTAAAGGCGGACAAATCACGGCTGATTTGGTTAAAGACGACAATCGATTTATCATTAGTTATCGTGATGGGCAAATCGACGAATTTGATCCTAAAAGTGAACAAAAGAAAACTCTTTTTTATCCTGAAAAAAATAAAACACCTAACCTATTCGGTCTTGCAATAGACTCTCAAAAACGAATTTATTCTGGTGGTACTGAAGTAATTTGTTACAGTGAGAATAAACCTGAAAAGATCAATTCCACACTAGATTTTACAAAAAAAATACTACCGCATAAAGATGATATTTTTGTTGTTTCCAAAAGAAATATTTACCGCATAAAAAGCGACTTAGAAATAGCTGCCTACTCAATTGATTTGCAAGACATCACTGGGTTATCCATAATTGATGAAAGCATTTATGTTTTATGCGAATCTAAGTCAATTGTTTTTCAAATTTTACCAGACACCTTGATTCAATCTGAAACGCGAATATTCCAAAATTGTATCCACGTTTGGAAAACTGAATCAATAATCAATGGGGTGACAAGAGATGGTCGTTTGGTTCATTTTGATCAAAAAACAAATGAATTCTCTCAATCTCGTCCGCTTTTAAACGACTGGATTGTGAATGATGTACTTGTTACTCAAAAAGCAACTTGGCTTGCAAGTAATCAAGGAATTATTCGTCTAACCGATAATTCAGATCACCCAATAATTCAAATTGGAGAAGCACAGGGACTTGCTAGCGTTAATGTTAGGCGGCTTGAAATAATGGATGATCATTTATATTATTTGACAAAAAACAATTTGGGGAGATTACGATTACCTCTTGAAATGGAATTTAAGGGTCCTCAAATTAAAGGCTTACGTTTTGAATCATCCACACAAACCTATGAAAACACTCCAGCAGAAATTATTTTACCTGAATCCGACAATGAATTCAACATCTACCCGATCTACATCTCATATAACCAACCTCAAAATATTGTTTTTCATTACCAACTTATTGGCGCAAACAAAAAAATGTCAAAAACACCTGTAGCAAAAATTCCTTATTCTGGCTTATCAAGTGGTGTTTATGACTTTTACTTAACTGCCACTGTTAATAATATTGACTTCTCAGATCCTGTTCGTTTCAAATTAATTATTGAAAGTCCGTTTTGGAAAAAAGGTTGGTTTCTTATACTTGCTACACTTAGTTTAATCGTTATTTTCCTTTTAACGGTTTTGCAAATAATTAAACGAATTAGAAAGAAAGCAGCCCTAAAATTAGAAATGGTAGAGTTAAGATCAAAAGCACTTGGAGCGCAAATGAATCCTCATTTTATGTTCAATTTTTTGAACTCACTTCAGTTAAAAATTGTAAAAAATGAAACCGAAGATGCTATTAATTATTTAGATGAGTTTTGCGGATTAATTCGAAAAAACCTCAATTATTCCAATGAAAACCACATTACGCTAACTCAAGAAGTTGAACTATCAAAAAGCTACTTGTATTTAGAAAAAATTCGATACAAAGATGGCCTGGAATTTTCTATTGAAATAGCCCCCGACTTCAACCTCTCTGCATTCAACGTTCCACCATTGCTATTACACCCTTTTATTGAAAATGCAATCATACATGGTTTTAGTCAAAAAAAGGATACGGGTATTATAATTATTCAAATTTCGCCATTGCAAAATAACGAGAACGCCGTTATTATAAGTATTAAAGACAACGGCTGCGGGCTAAAAAAGGAATGGAAAACCTCGCATAAATCACTTGGAATAGCTTTAATAAGACAACGAATTACGCTACAAAACCCAAACAATAGTTTGTCAATTAACTCAAAGCCAAATGTGGGTACAGAAGTGGTATTAAAATTGTACAGACAATAACAGAAACATTAACCGCCTCTATTTAATGATAACAAAAGCACATACACATGACATATAATGCCGTTATAATAGATGATGAAAAAGATGCGATTGAACTTTTAAAGCATTATTTGGAACAGCTTTTTCCGCAAATTAATTTGTTAGGAACAGCCCAATATCCAGATGAGATTATGCCCGCTTTGTCTGCCAATCCGCCTGAATTATTATTTCTAGATGTTAAACTAAAAGGAGTTACTGGTTTTGATATATTGAATAAATTAAATTTACCAGAACATGTCTTTGTAATTTTTGTTACGGCATATGAAGATTACGCATTAAAAGCCTTTGATCATGACGCAGCTGGTTATTTAGTTAAACCAGTTACTCCAAATAAATTTAAAGCTACAGTTCAAAAAAGCCTAGATCAAATTGATGCGCTATATGCTTTAAAGGGCGTTCAAAAAAATATCTTGCAAAAATTTGCCATCCCGCAAAACAAAAATTTTAAGCTCACTCAAATCGATCAAATTATTTTTTGCCAATCGGATGGATCTTATACCTTGTTTTATTTAACAGGAATAAAAAAAATAGTCGCCAGCAAACCTCTTGCAGAAATTGAGCGCAATTTGCATTCTGTTGGTTTTATCAGAGTTCATCAATCCTATTTAGTAAACAAAAAACACATCCTGGAATATGATGCAACAAACAATATTTTAACCTTATCCAACAAAGCTGAAATCCCAGTTTCAAGAAGGCAAAAAAAATCCATTAAAACACTTTTTCAAGAAGGGCTTTTAGGTTAAAAAGCGGAATTCAATTGTCCGAATTTTCATAAAAAATGACCGAATAAAAAAAACAGTATTCGCTCTAAAATAAACACCATCAAAAGCAGGTAAATTGTAGTAAACAAGTTAATATGCTACAAAAAATTGATCGCTTAAAATATATGGATTACCTCATAAGAATTGAGGGGACTGGAAACATGAAATTATTTGCAAAAAAGCTTAACATTTCAAGAAGCACATGCGGTGCTTATTTGAAATTATTGAGAGATATGGGCGGAAAAATATCTTACTGTCATTCTAAAGGAAGTTATAAATACGAAGAAATAAAGCAATTTATAATTGGGTATCAATCATAGTGTTTTGCTCGATTAAATATTCCTCCATAAACTGTCAACCCTATTCGCCCAAAGTACAATTAACCAATTCAGGATCAACCTCATACGCTTCGCATTTGCTCTCAGCATCATTTTTAGTTGTGTTAGGAATTGAATATAACAATGACTCACCTTGATAATCGCAATAGCAACTATAATCCTTTGTGCAAGAAACCATAAATGACATTGCAAAAAGTGGTAGAACTAAGAATTTTATCTTTTTCATAATTTGAGTTTGATAAATTAAAAACGTATTTAAATTTTCAAATGAGTTACCGATTAATACTTGATAGTTCTCTTTATCACAAAGTAAAAATGCATCCAATTAAAAAACATGAACTATTGCGATAACTGGGTACTGCACAGGATAAACGGCTTATTCATATTATGACATAAATATACTGATTTTAAAGTGATAACAACATACCTTTCCACCCCTACAGCCCAACAACCGTTTAAAACTTTTTAACTTCAATTAACCATTCATTAACCTGTTTTTAATTTTTCAATTCATATTATTGTAAAGTACAATTCAATGAATTGCTCACCGCACCTAACCTAAACCTAGTAATATGAAGTTAATTATTTCTTTAATAACTCTTGCCTTTATAACCAGTGCAATGGCACAATCTGCTATTGAAATTACAGGCAAGGTTGTAGGTGAAGATAAAAATGGAATTGATTTGGCAATGGTTGCACTTTTCAGCGCTATTGATTCTACTATGGTTAAGTCTGAATTTACAGATGAAGATGGTACTTATTATATTTCTAACCTGTCGGCAGGATCATATATTATACGAATCAAACAAGCTGGCTACATCAATTATTCTGCTGAATTAGAAATTAACGCTTCAAAAGAACTAGAACCAATTACTTTAAAGACAGATCAAAATGAACTGGAACAAGTTACTGTTGATGGATCGGTGCCTTTTGTGGTGAGAAAAATTGATAGAACGGTAATAACACCAGAAGCATTGGCTGCAGGTGCGGGTAGCAATGCACTTGAAATTTTAGAACAAGCGCCAGGCGTGTCTGTAGATCAAAATGGACAAATTACTATAAAAGGACGATCAGGTGTAGCCGTTTACATTAACGATAAACCCTCTTATTTATCGGGTTCAGAACTTGAAAACTACTTAAGATCATTACCAACAGGATCAATTAAAAATATTGAAGTAATTGAAAATCCACCTGCAAGTTATGAAGCCGCAGGTAATTCCGGCATCATCAATATCAACATTAAGCGTAGCACATTTAGTGGTTTTTATGGCAATGCATCTGTAAGTTATAGAAGAAGTCGTTATAACGGCAGTAATAACAGTCTCAACTTAAATTATAATCGAAAAAAAATAAGTGTATCTACCAATATAAATGCTGGTTTTTGGGAAAGCTTTCAAGATTTAAATATCAATCGTTATTATTTGGATGAAGCCGGAATTGAACAAACCGCTTTCAAACAAAACTCATTTAACAATAGTAGCGGGCAGTATTTAGAAGGAAGAATTGGATTAGATTTTTATGCCACTGACAAAACCACACTAGGTGTTTCCTTTAAAAGATCGGTATCTCCAGGAGAACGAAAAGTAGACAATACTTCTTTAGTATCTGACATTAATGAGACGCTTTTGCAAAGAGTAGTTGCGGACAATATTAGTGAGATAGGTTTTAATAATAACCTAGTAAGTTTTTATTTAAAGCAAGTTTTAGACACATTAGGGAGCGAAATTACATTTGATGCGGACTATGTTCAATACTTGTCTACCAATGATCAACTTTTTAAAAATTTTCAATACAATGCAGATGATGAGTTGATTTATGAGGATCAAATCAATGGAGAAATCCCTTCGACGATTAGTATTTACGCGGCTAAAACCGATTATACTAAACCCTTTTTAAATGGATCTAATTTTCAGGCGGGATTAAAATCAGCTTTTACCCAAACAGACAATGAAGCAATATATACCAATACATTAGAAGGTGTTACTGAACCAGACTACGGACTGAGTAACCGTTTCTTATATGATGAGTGGATTAATGCTGCCTATGTCAATTATAATAGATCGATTGGGAAAGTAACTGTTCAAATGGGGCTGCGTGGTGAAATGACGCAATTAAAAGGTAATCAGCTAGGGAATTTAGTTACGTCAGACACTAGTTTCACCAGAAATTATGGATCTTTATTTCCTACTTTTTATGCTTCGCGACAATTGGATACAGCAGGTGTTCACAACCTCAACTTTTCATACGGTAGAAGAATAGAACGTCCTTATTTTCAAGATTTGAATCCTTTTATTAGCCCTTTAGATAAATTTACTTTTTATACTGGGAACCCAAATCTGTTGCCAACCTACTCTCACAATCTTTCATTAACGCATTCATTTAAAAATATGATTAATACATCCTTGTCTTACACTCTAATTGTGGATGGAATCAATGAAACGTTGGAAATTCAAGATGAAATATACTATAGTAGACCGGGAAATATTGCATCTAGCCAATACCTAACCTTATCTGTCCATGGAAATATTCCAGTCACTTCATGGTATAGCATTAATGCCTACGCTGAAGCCTCTGCGGTAAACTTTGAAAGCCAACTCTACACCGAACAGCTGAATGCAAGCGGAATTAATGTTTACGCCAATGTCATTAACAGTTTTAAACTTAAAAAAGGATGGAAATTAAACCTAAGCGGCAGATACACAAACGACCAGGTTTATTCGCAATTATTAATTAAAGGCTACGCTTTTTTAAATTTTGGTGTTCAAAAAACAGTCCTAAATGGTAAAGGGAATTTCCGCATGTCTTTTAATGATATTTTTTATTCGCGTAAGGGAGACGGAATTATCAATAATTTAAAACAAACCAATGCAGACTGGAATAGTAAATATGATTCCAGAAACATTTCAGTTGCATTTTCAATTCGTTTTGGAAAATCTAAACCCAACAAGAAAAAATACGAAGGTTCAGGTTCTGACAGCGAGCAAAGACGAGTAAAATCGTAAGGTTTGGTAACAAAAAAAAAGAGACTGCCTTTTCAAGCAGTCTCCAATTTTCATAACAGTTATTAGCAATTAGTTACTTGCGCTAATATCTAAGCCTTTTGTTGAATTGATCGTAATAACACTATGCGTGTTTAAAACCCAATCAAAAGTTGGAGCAGTTCCAGTTGCAATCACTTCTTGGCGATCTGTACTCATAGATTGAGTTGTTTCATCTTTGTATTGAAATACCAATCCATTAAGGAAAATATTAGTTGAATTACCGTACTCAATGTACTTTTCTTCACCTGCTTCTAAAGAGAAACCTTGTTCTAATGAAGGTAATTGAATATTCGTTCCTTGACGAATTAATAATGTTCCATTGATGTAATGATCCGAATTGTTTTTAAATGTCTTTCCAGCCATAATATAAAAGTTTAGGTTAATAATTTATGCTAAGTTAGGAAATAGCACTAGTTACCAACAGCGTATAAACAACTGTATATCAAACTCAAGTACAAACACCTGTAGAGACAATCCGTCAACATAAACGCCAATAAAAAATAGCACAATCGCACTAACAAAGTTCTCTCATATAGAGAAGCCTACTTTTTAAGCCTTCGCAATTCATTAATTTTAACATCCGTTGCATGCATCACTTCATGAGCATCACTTCGTACCTTTTTCAATTTTTCAATTGATGCTTCAATTGCTTCATATTTATCATTCAATCCTTCGGGACGCAATTTTTGCCAATTCTCCTTTTCAACGTTATACTGGTTTCGCAAAAAAGCAACATTATGCGCTTGAGCATTCGCTTTTTCTATTTCACCTTCCAAGTATTCCATTTCGTGATGAATGATTACATGTGCATCTTCATGTGCGCGTTCTAGTTTGAAATGAGCCAAACGCAATTTTGTTTGTTTTCGCATCATTGCTTCCTCAATAAATTCTGTAGTTGAGCCGTCCCATTTAAACTCCATGACCTTTGAATCATCAACTTCAGTAACTATTTTGGCAGGTATCATTCCGCAAATATCCTGCATCATTATGCAATATTTTGAATTATTAATTGCGATATAAAAAATACGACCAGATCGATTACATAAATGCACATCTGACTGTATATTTTGATCACTTGTAATTGTAAATGTTTCCATAAACGGATGTTCTAAATATTCACCAGAATTAAAATATTCCAATTGTTTGGAACCTATGTTAATACGCTCCAGTGGATTCACCCGATTAATAAAATCTGAAGGAGTTCCTGATGAACCACTATCAATCCAAATTGGTGAATTGCTTGGTCCAAGTGGATAGTTCGCCATTAATCCTTCTGGAAAAAAATAATCTCCACACGCCAATTGGGCTGTTGCATTTTGTGCTAAAAGCGAATCTCTAACCGCCCTTTGATAAAAATGCAATTCCATCAATGAAAACGGATAAGCCTCTTGATGGCTAGCATTTCCCAAAGTAAAATGATCGGAATATGGAAACAATGGATCTTGCGGTGGTGCTTCTGGTAGTTTCAGATTTTCATGAGATGGCTGCCCTTGAACATGAACAGTAAGTGTTCTATTTTTACAGACAACATCAACAGCTGTCCATTTATCTATGCTATTTGCAAACACTCCATCCAACACAATAGGTGCTTCCTCATAGTTCGAATTTAAACCATCAACATTCCACCGAATTATCAAACTCGATTTTACGGGACTGTACAATAGTTCTAAATGACGGTGTCCACCAACAATAACGGTATTCTTCTTAATTGCTGATTTTTTTAAATAAAGATGAAATGAAACCGTAAAATCTCTGAAATAACTGATTGGTTGTGGGAAAGTAAATAAAAGATCATTCCCATACCGCTTTTTAATTTTAAGCATTGGAACATTATTAGGCAAAACTGCATGAATCGACATTCCTTTTGCAATCACTCCTGTTACTCTTTTATCTGGTAAACTATTAAGCGTTATTGGTTGGAAATAAGCCGCACTTTCAACCTCTTTCCCAGCGGGAATATTTAATACTTTAGTCATTTTTCCGCCTAAGTCAGTTTTATAAAAATGTTTTGCATTGACAAGAAAAATTCCTTTCTGAATAGATACATCTGAACTGGTAACAAATAAAAACGGCAAGCCGTCTACTTGTTTAAAAAAAGTTGAAGAATCTTGGTGCAATCCTTCCTGAATATTAGACAGTTTTTTGACAATGTAAACAAATCCGTCTGCAATAAAAACAACCTTACCTCCAAAACTGCAGATACTTGTAATAATTCGATCTCCCTTAGATCCTCTTTCACGATTTGGACCAGGATGAATTAAAGAAGGGAAACGGTTAATACCTTGAGACATCCATTCAAGTCTATACTTTCCCTTTGGACCAAAAAAGACATACGGAGGAACACTATGAATGCCCGAATGAAGCGTATTGTGATCCCCAGTTGCTAAGCTATAATGATTGCCCAACGCATACAATTTCACAATTGGTTCTTTACCAACGCCAGTGGATTTTAAATAATAAAAAAAGAAGGATGACCCAATGAATTGATCTAAGTTAATCTCGTTTTGAATAGCTTCTTGTAAAGCATTTATTTCTTGATGTTCTTTTGCTTCATCCAAGCGAATTTGGTTACTCAATGCTCTAATTTTATCATAATTGATTTGTAATGCATCATGAACTGCTGTTCTTAATGGTCCGTTTGCATTTTCAATTTGCTCTTGAGTTGTTGGTTTTGCTTTCGTATCAGTCATTGGGTATAGAATTATTAAAATGAATTATTGCTCTTTTTTTCATGGCCGCACTTGCTGTTTTAGCGTGGTTTTTAATAAAGTCGGCTTGCACGTTTGCTTGGGCATGAATTTCTGATACATGCGCTTTACTCCGCCAGCTTTCTGCTTCATGATGCCATTTGCTCATTTGCAAGGCTTCTTCATTTGAAAAACGATCAGTTTGAATAAAGTTTGTATGTTTTGAAAAATGCGTGAAATAAGAATCATTTTCTACCAAAATCTCTGTTACTTCACCTGTTACCGAAATGCTATAACTTTCCACCAAATTTGTTATGCTTTGACTAATTTCTTTAGCTCCTTTTGCTAAGTTTATTCTGCTTTTGGTTAAATCATTCATAATTTGATTGATTTTACTTTGAGAGGATTTCTTGTGGTTATTATCTAATTGGGCGGCTTTATTATCTTCCCATGTTTTCCGAACGTCACCTATGTATTTATCATGATTAGATTTTGATCCACTGCGTCTTCTTGCAGCAGCTTCTGCTCTTTTTTCTCTTACGAATTCATCATGATTAAAAACAAAATTAAACATGTCATCAACGCTTCCTATTAATGCTTGCTCAACACTCTCTAATGCTTTCCCCGGAATCTCTTCTAGTTTACTAACGTTCAATGTCAATAAGGCTTCAAAAGGTCCAATAAAGATTCCAAGAAAATTCCCTTCAAATGAGAAATATAAATAAGCCCCTGCTTCAGTTTTCTTTTCCTCCGGTTTTTTCTTTTCATTTTCAGCATTAGCTCCTTCTTCACTAACAAAACCAAGTGCCACTTCAACATCAATTCCAAATTGAATATCAACTCCAATAACAGAACCTAAAAATTCGAATGAAAGATCTAAATCAACTCCTAAATGAAAGGTTCCAAATGTTTTAAAAGTTCCATTTTTGTTTAAATCACAGTGTAGTTCTACAATTAAAACATTTGCAACGTTGAGCAAAAAGTCAAAATCAAAAGAATCTTTATTTACATTGGCTGCTACATTAAGCGTCAAAAAATCAAGTAATGTAGCTTCAATATCTGCGTGTAAATATGGCTCTCCATTACTATTTAAAACAACTACTGGCCCACCATTTTTCACAATCGATCGCCGCATGGTTTCTGTACCATCAGGTAAATTTTCTTTACCTGACTCTGGCACTTTTACAGTAATTCCTTTCTCATTTTCGTATTCCTCAATTTCCACTTTCTCTCCATCCCCATTAAGCTTAATAATTCCGTCTATTTCTATTGGAGAAAGATGAACTTCACCAATAATTCCATATTCGCTTCCTATTTTCACATTTAAATAAGCTTGAAAATCGAATAGAAAGAATTCACCCGTAAAAGCAAAACCTGGCTTGACCGTTCTACCCAAAAATTGGATTTCTTTTTGCGCCCAAAAAAGATAGAAGTTTTTAATGCCTGCTTTAATAACATCATGATGTTCTTGATGGCCATCAGCATCAGCCCCAGAAAAGAGTGCAAATATTTTGGAGAAATCAATTTCTTCAATTCGCAATTCAAAAAACTGAGGATTTGGAATTCCATCAATAATTTCTAAAATAATTCCCATTTGATCAGAATCAATGGCTTTTCCATCTTCATGCAAACCAATTTCTCCTCCAACCTCAATAGAAGAATGTGTAAAGTTTATACCTAGCAAAAACATTACATCATCTAAAAAGAGTCCATCTAACCCAAAAAACGAAATAGAATCTGGGTTTTCAGGGTCGCTTAAGTTTACTTTAAACTCCCCTACAACTTCCTCTGCACTAATACCAATTCCGCCTTGCGCTATTATTTGATGATGATCAATACTGAAAGTTGCCTTACCGCTTACAAATAGCGACGGTTGCGGTAGTTTAATATGAAAACCAGCATCTGATAAAACAATATCTTCATGTTTTCCATCTGCATTTTTTTTACCTTCAATGACAATATCTCCTTCCAATAAAATATCTACAGTTACTTCTTCCAAACTGGCATTATAACCTGCTTGCACAATCAAATCCCCTGTATGATCTGACATTTTTCTCAATCGATCAATCCCAGCGGATGAACCGTTAAATTCTACTTCTGCTATGGCATAAATTCCTTTTTGAATTTTCAATTCATGCTCTGAAAGTAAAAGTGCATTTGGACGCTCCTCACCGTAAAAAGTTGGAATATCAGGCAATGTAAATCCTTCAAAATTTCCTGTACTAAAAACGACCGAAGCTTTTTTCAAATAAATTAGTTCAACCGCACTAAACGTATTTTGATTTGGACCGACGAGGTCACCTAACTTAGACGTATAATTGTCATATTCAATTCCAAACAAAAACTTCCAGCTACCATCTTTCCAACCAGCAAAATACACTTGCAAATCATGCTTAGTACCAGCAATGCTAACCTCAGTTATAGCACGCACAAATAGTTTTTGATGCGCTGCATCTGTGTGATCATATTCAAGCGTGATTGATTTTAGTTCTAAATCAAAACTATTGCTACTATAGGCTGTATGATCGTGGTTTTGATCAAAGGCTTTAATTAGGTCACTAATTTTAAGTCCATCATTTTCTGCCTGCCAACTTGCGTAAACAAGCTGATGATCTTTTCCTAAATGTGTGCGCAAATCGAATATCTGACCCGCAACAGTTATTTTGCTCAAAATTTCGGCACTGACTTGCGTTTTTCCGTCTTTTTTAGTGGCATCTAAAACAACTCGTGTATCTGCAGTCAATTCAACATCTAAATCTCCTAAATGATCGGCTGTGAAACTTGTTTCGGCTTCAAATCTATAATTTCCAGTTTTAGTATTAAAACTTATTCCTAATTCTCGCAATGCAATACTTGGAAAATCAGATGGAGCCTCCATTTCTAATTGACGCGCAAGCCCGTGAAGTAAAAATATTAGGTTCACAGAATTATCTCCTATTAATTGTCCTTTGAAACCAATACCTCCAGCATCTCCTCCTTCATAAAATCCCTCCATTCTAAAATGAAAATCAAACCATGAAAAAAGTGCTTTAAAACGAATTGACAATTCTGATTCATATTGAATTGTAGTGCGAAAATCTTGTAAGTTAAACGTTGACCCCTCCCACTCAATTGGAACCGTCGACACCAAATCGCAGAACATACCATAAGTATTGTTTTCTAGGTTGGCGCGTAAATGAAATTCTTGTATAGCAATTGGAATATCAAGATCATTATCACTTCCAGTCACATAGCTTATCAGCTCTGATATAGTTAAATCCTCACCTGAAATAGATCCCACCAGCTCCTTCTCAGGAGCAAATGCCGACAACATTAATTTAGAATGATCATTTATAGGAAAATCTGTGTGTGCTGAAATATGCCAAGCACGTTTTTGTCCGTCAAGCGGATGTTCCAATCGCATTGCTATGTCCAATACTTCTACGGCTATTTTTCTCCCAGAATCAAAAGAAAATAAATCTATTGGATTAACAATTCCGCACACCATTTCTACAGCGCTTAGCAATTCATTTCCTTTTGGGTTTAAACTGAATTGCAAAAATTTAATCTGAAAATTTTCAATGCCTGTTATCTTTCCGTCCAGCACAGAACTTAAATCTGGCGCATGTCCATGAAAAAGTGCCTCCAATGCTTTTATCCCAGCTGCGCTTATTTCACCCACATCTGCCCTCAGCAGTATTGAATGATTAAGGTTTGCAATTATTGCTTTTAGTGGGATATGAATGCTTCCACCTTCAAACTCAATAACAGGTGTGGTTTCTATAAATGCAATTGGCGAAGACTGACCTTCAGCATTCTTATTCGTTTCGATACCAATAGTAAATTCAACACCGTCCAAAAACGTATTATTCTCCCCAATGTTAATTGTATTCTCAAACCGAAAATCGACTAAATCATCTTCTCTTTTTATATTCCCAATTAGATGGATTGCGGTTGTAGGAAGAAGCATTGAAAATTTAGATTCACCGGTCAAATCCATTGCTCCAGAAAAACTAAATTGATCTGAATTATGATCAATTTTCAGGAAAACTTGGTTCCAATTAAAGGTCTCAACCAACGTATATTTAAATTGAGGAAATTGTTCCCCCATATTCCACTCCTTATCTTCACTTGCCTCCAAATTGTATGTCCAATTCTCCCTTGCTTCAGTCAATATCAACAATATGTTCATTCCGCTGAGGGGTGCTGTTTGACAAATACCACTAATGGTAATTTGGTTTTCCTTTAACTCTAATTCGGTTGAAATCAGTTCAAACTGAATTGATTCACCAAACACTTTTGGCATAAGCGATTGAATAGATAATGGAAGCTCGCTCTTACTAATTGATAACTCTTTTAAAGCACTATTTTTTTGCTCTAATTGCTGAAATAAATTTGAAACTGTCATCTTAATTACCCTTTTCCGTTATATGCAAAATAAATGCTCTCAATATTATCTGCTGAGGTCATATGAATATCCTTTTTCAGGCTTAAAACTCCTCTTGATAGCCTACCCTCATTTGTGTATACATTTTTATCTTGACCGCGTGAAATAAGACCACTCTTTCGATAATTATATTCTAACACAACATAGTTGGGGTCATGCTCTACATTTATTCGATACTCTCTAAAATTTTGAATATTGTTCATATCCACAAACTCATCCATTTCAATATATCTTGGAATATTTTCTGTCAAAAGCTGCCAAGGGGAGGTAGATTCATATTTATAAACAGAATGGTCACGATTACCTACTTCGTTTCATGCACCATTTGCGGCATACATCAACATTTCGTAGGCTGGCAAATGGTGCGCATCATTTTTGGGAGAAACACTAACGACACAAGTATCAGGAAAGGCCACACTCCAAAATTCAGAATCTAATGAATGTCTTCTAGAACCATGATGTGGTACATGAAGAATATCAACATCACTAATCTCTTCTGAGAAATGTTCCACTAAAAATCGTCCAACAGGAGTTGTGGCATCACCCATTATCAAAAATTTCTCTTGTCCAAACTCAATAAGTGTTACTATTGAGGCCGTATTTTTTTGATCATTATTTGGATCATTAAACTCCAAATTACCATCCAACTCAGGTGTTACTCCAGCGGCAAGAATTTTAATCTTGAAATTTCTATATCTTTTTCCATTCTCATCAACTTCATCATCCGTCATCATATCACCATCATCAGCTAGATAAACTTTTTCCCAATGCACCAAAATTGTGTCAATCTTCCCCTGATCATTTCGGTCATTATTTGAATTTAACCTAACAGTATATGTAGCTTCAGGAATACTCCAATCACCTGGCACTCTTCTAATCCAACGGTAAGCAACATTATCATGCGCATTAAATAAATCAGCATGCATACTTACAAAGGCCTTTTTAACTACTATTCCTCTCAAATACAAATCCTCAGCCAAATCAACTATTTTATTATAGTGGTCTTGATCGGGATGAGAAAGAAATATACCGTCTATTTGACTATAGGCATTCGAAATACCAGAAACAGAGTTGTAAAGTGATTTTTTTATATTGTTTAAAGCCGTTTTATTTCTGTCATAGGTAGACCCACAATCAAACATAAATACTCGCCCAAGTGGCGTTTTCACAATACAACAATCTCCTTGCGACACATTAACAAATGAAAAATGCACCAATCCATCAGCATTGTTTACATTATTAGTTACGGCTTCAATTGGCATATATAATTATTTAAATGAAAAAATAAGCTTCATCAAATCATCATACTGTCCGTTTTAAATGCTTGAAAAGGGGTCAATGAATTAGACTTGAATTGCCTTGAAACAAAATTCAGAAACATTCATAAAAAAAACCTGTAAGTATGTTGCAAATTCTTGTATTTATGTGTCAAACCAAGAATTTACTGCCGCTTCTGTACTGAAGAGAATTAAATACTACACTGCAATTACAAGATAGAAACTAATTGCATTTTCTTTTCCATGGCCCAACAATAATTTCTCCGTCCAAATTAATAAAGGCCCATTTCTTTTTACTGACCTGCACCAATGCTGTGCCATATTTAAAGTCTTGTGCAGAAAGATATTTTGCAGGAATAGTCAATTTACCGTCGGCATTGATATAGCCATACTTTTCCTTTATTTTGACCGCAGCAAGTCCATCTTTAAACATTCGCACATGTTCATATTTTGGTTTAATAACAACATTTCCTTCTGCATCTAAAAAGCCATATTTAGTCTCTTTATTTTTCGCCGTATAAAAAGCAATTTTACCTTCAGAAAATTTACCCAATCGATAATGATTCGGAGCAATAACAAACGTTCCATTCATATCAATTAAACCAAAGTTTTTATTGCGACTACCTATTTTTGGAGCTGGAACTGACACCACGGCATAGCCATTTGAAAACTGATCTGCATCAAGAAATTGCGGTGCAATCATCATTTCTCCTTTTAGGTTTACATAGCCATATTTACCTCCAATTCGCACTGCTCCATACCCTTCTGAATAAGGTTCACAATCTTGATAAGGACCAGAAACAAATTGTTTTTTTCGTGTCATATAACACTTACTACCTGCCCTTAAATTATTACTATTCCCTTTTATGAGGTTCTTGTAAATGATCTCTTCAAAGTAATTTTGATACGTATTTGAAATCACCTCTCCCTTAATGTCTATTATTTCATATTTATTATCAATACGGACAAGAGCAATGCTATCTACAAATGCGGAATAAACTATAAAATTAATTTTAGGTTCTACGACAAACTTACCCGTAGAATCAATAATTCCCGTTTTACGATTCCCACCTAAACCAAACGACTCATAATTTTGATATTCTTCACCCAATGGAACAACAGCCTTTTCCTCTGCTTGACTTAAATAATTCCAAACGAAAGCGTGTCCATCAGAAAAATCCATAGCAAATTCAAATTGCGGTTCAATCATAACCTTTCCTTCAGGATCGACAAAACCTGTTAAACAATTTTCAGTATAACGTTTCCAAGTATGACAAGGGTAATCTTTTTGTCCAAATGAAACAAGCCCAATAACGAACAACGATATGAAAAAAAGGTAACGCATTATAGTTGATAGTATAAATGAAGTTTTAATTCTTTCCCGAACTCAAATGTTAAATCATAAGCATTTAAATTGGCACTTTCCAGCACCTTTATCAGCTCTGCTTTAGAAATTGAGCGACGCTCTCCAGATAGCGTAGAAATAAGCACTGTTTCATTCTTTGCAACCTCTCCTGCATAAACTGTTGCTCTGCATTCAGTTGCTGAAACCAAAACATTATCGACCGTAAAAGCTAAATGCTCTTCTGCACCTTCATCATTGTTAGGGTTAAATGGAAAATAAATATTTCCACTTGTTGCAAAAGCACCAATAAAATCATTTTCTGGAGCAGATTCTAATCCCAACTTCATTGCCCGTTCGTTATTCAATAACCGTTTCGTCATTACGACATAATTCCATGTTTTACTAAAATCTGGCCATAGATTATTGACTTGTAAAATCATCCCCGAATTACCAATTTGCATAGGTTTAGCACATTGCAATTTTGGCTGAATAACATCCAGTTGTTTTCTGTGATTATATTTAACCTCATCAGCATTAAATAAGAATACACCCGAGATTAACTTCCCGTCTTGCCCAACAATAGGTTTAAAATTATGATTAACCTGTGCAAGCATTGGTGCAGGAATTGTTAGAGCCAAGGTTTTTGGATTTGATATTGAAACTGTAGTTTCTTTAGGAGAACCAACTTTAAAACTGAGATTAGCATATAATTTAATAAATGCATATTTGGATTTGCATGGTTCATAAGTAAAAATAATACCGTTAGTATCAGGCAAAAACAAGTCTATTGGTCTTGCTGAATAAAAATACGCATTGATATTATATTCTTTTCCAAGCTCATATTTATCCGGTTCTTGACCTGACATATAATAAGGATGACCAAACAAATACGTTAACGCTTCTGACGGGGCATGAAAGTCATGCTGATACTTTTTGAAATCAGTTAAGGTTGCATATCTTTCTGTTGGTGATGCCCAAAACTTATGATCAATCCAATCCGTGCATCCACATGGTAATGTTTCTGAAAATGAAATTTCATTTGGATCTACCTTTTCAATTTTGCCAAAATTATCTTCTAAAATAGCCTTCCCTTTTTCAGCATCCCAATAGGCTTTACCTTCAACAGTAACTCCATGTCGTGACAATCTAAAAGTTACTTCTTTATTCGCTATTGGTGGAATATCAACGGTTAAAAAATTACTCCCGTTATGAACCGTATGACTTAATTTCACCCCCTTTTTTAGATTATTCCAAGTGTAAGAATTTAGTGTTCGATCCTCATTTAATCGAATTGAGCACAACAAAGAATCTTCCTCCCAAAACATTGCTAAAGGTTGCTTATCAGCATCCCACTCATCCTTTATTCTAAATTGTCCTCGTTTTCCAAATCGTTCATGCTCCGCAATTCCTCCGGTTAAAAAGAAGGATTTGGTTCAAGTGCTAACTCACCTGTAAGATAATACTCGCGGCAAATTCCATGCTTCATTCCATGCCGATAATTACGCTCAAAAAGAGGCGTTGAATCATTTAAATAAAGGATTGATTCTCCATGTTCGAGGCCGTCCAACAAAGCACCTTCATAATGCATCTCTGTACCTTTATATTGAAGGCTATACTTACCTGAATTATTCTCATTTAATGAGGACGTTGTAATTGTAGTATCAAAAAACATTTGATGCGGAAA
>CAKZPK010000455.1 GCA_937139035.1 uncultured Crocinitomix sp.
GAATTTGACCAATACAGTGGTTATAGTTTTAAAACCTCATTAAACGTTTTGCTCTGGTAAGCATCTGGAATGTTAGTCCCAAAATTGAAGACAATCTTCTATTACAAAATCATTGAGTGAATCTAATGTAGTATCTGCAATTACCAATCTCGGATCAGATTGATGCGATTTTTCAGGAATGGCAATTACTTTCATTCGTGCAGATTTACCCGCCAAAACACCATTAAAAGAATCTTCAATCACCAAACAATCTTTAGGATGTACATTTAACTTTTTGGCACAATTCAAAAACACAGCCGGGTGAGGTTTACCGTTCAATTCATGCTCTGCAGAGTGCATTACTTCAAAGAAATGAGCAATCTCTAATTTTTCTACCACCACATCAATAATGCGTTGGTAGGATGATGTTGCCAAACCTATTTTATAACCTGCAGCACCAATTTTTTGCAAGGATTCTAAAACACCTGCCAATGCTTTTCCTTGTTTACGAATTTCACGAATCAATATATCCACAATATCTGTCTCAACTTCTTTAACCGTTTTTGAAGTCCATTTGACCTTGTCATGCCACATTTGCACGACCTCATCTATCCGCAAACCAACTGTTTCTTCGCAATCTGTATATGTTAGGTCAAGCCCTACTTTTGCAAAAGCTTCAACTTCTGCAATTTTCCATAAAGGCTCTGAGTCAATTAAGACTCCATCCATATCAAATATTACTGCTTTCACGTGTTTTTGGTTTTTAGTGTTTCGTATTTGGTGCTTTGCTTTAGTAAGGTTGCAACTACCAAGTTTCTGCCAATGTTACGGCGTTATATACATTAACGATACCACCACTCACACAAAGCTCTTCAAAAGTAACTTCTTTAGCATGGTCGCTAGGCAGTGGCGTTGTTCTTTTACCAGGTTTTAATACCGTCGTCACAATAATTTCACGCACATCAAGCATACTTATTTCAGGATAGTAAGACATAATTAAAGCTGCTACACCTGCTACCATTGGTCCTGCCATTGAAGTACCGTCATAAATATCATATTCGCTTTGCGGCACAGTAGAATAAATATCATAGCCTGGTGCAAACACATCTACAATTTCATTTCCATAATTCGAAAAATCGGCAGCTAATCCTGGACGAAGAAGATATTCCTTATAAAATTTTGGCTTTTTATGTCTTGTTGAGGCGCCTACTTCAATCCAGTTACTAAATTTTTCAGACATTCCTTCATATTTTGGCGTTGGGAAATTATGTCCCAAATCATCATTATCCATTCCTTCATTTCCAGCTGCATGTACAACTAACACTCCTTTTTCTTCTGCATATTTAAAGGCTTCCATTACCTCTTTCTGTTCAGGAGAATAAGATTTACCAAAACTCATATTAATCACTTGAGCGCCATTGTCTACGGCATATCTCACGGCAAGTGCAATGTCTTTATCCCACTCATCTCCATTAGGCACTGCTCTTATTGACATGATTTCTACATTGTCTGCAACACCATCATTTCCTATTCCATTATTACGCAATGCACCAATTATTCCTGCACAATGTGTTCCATGTCCTGCGTCCGGTCCTTCAACATCATTATTACCATAATTTCGGTCTGAAAAATTAGCTGGATCATCCCCAATCATATCGGCTCTTGCATCTATATTGGGGTTATAATTAAAATCTAAATTATCTTGATAATATTTATTTTCTTCTACAATGTCAGCGTAGGTTAGTCCAAACTTGTATAAGGCTAGCATTTGTGTTGCCTCTTTCCCTATGTTGGGATCTTTTTTTACCCCTTTCAATTGTTTAATTGTATAATCTCCACCAAAATGTTTACGCAATTTTTTATCAGAATCAGCAAGCGCTTCTGTCAATTCTTTTAACTCTTTTAATCCTTCCTCAGATTCATCTCTATTTTTTTGTACCTCTTCTTTTACTTCTTTATAGAGTGCATACTGTTCTTTTTCCTCGGCTGATAAATCTTGGTACGTTTTATCTTTAAACTTAGCATCCAATTCAGCATAAATACGAGCCACTTCTAAACGCACGTCATTTAAATTTTCGCCCTCACTATTTCCTAAAAAATTCCACCCATTAATATCGTCAACATAGCCGTTTCCGTCATCATCAATTCCATTATTTGCAATTTCGCCTTTATTGATCCAAATGTGTCCTTTTAAATCTTCGTGCTCAATATCAACGCCAGAATCAATAACAGCAACAACTACCGTACGAGATTTTTTGCTTGCCAAAACTTTCGCGTAGGCCTTATCAGTTGCCATTCCGTATTTATTTCCGTTGTACCAATTCGGAATTTTTTTATCAATTTTTTGCGCATCAACTTGCGAAGTGAATAAGCATGCAAGTATTAGAGTAGGGATATATTTATTCATTACTTATTTAGATTTTAATTTAAGTTCATATAAATTTCCACCGCCAAAGCCTTTCTTCTTCTCATCTGTCATGAACAATGTTGATTTATTTTTAAAACAAATAGCTTCGCGCTGTTTAACAATAGGTAAAGAATAAGACTTCACCTTACCATTCCAAAAATCATTGCCTTTAATATTTGAAACTACATATAAACGTGAGTAGGTTAAAATAGCTAATGTATTCGTTTTAGCATCATAATCTGCACTAGTCACAGAACAAAATCTCCAACCCGATTGACAGAGGTTAATGCTCCCTATATATTTTGCTTTATACTTACCCGGCGTAGCTGGAACTTCATAAATTCTAGATTCTCCAGTAAAGGGTTTTGTTCTGCATTTGGTTAGTAAATACAATTTATCATCCTTCCAGAAAAAAGCTTCACAGTCATAATTCAACTGACTCTTTTTAGGCGGGAATTTCGTTTGATCTTCATATGAAAAAGTGATTTTTTTTGGCTTCACCTCATCTTTATCCAAAAAGTTTTTTGGCAAAATATAGATCTGACATTTTTCACGAGAATTACTATTATTACCAAAATCACCAATATAAAGTCGCCCTTCATCATCTTGAGCTAGATCTTCCCAATCTCTGTTCTTCGTGTCTTTAATATTGATTTTCTTAACAATCTCCCCTTTTAAAGTCATGACATAAATTTCACTTTTATGTCCCCCATCATTATGGGTTATTAAAAACTCATTTTTAAAAAAAGCCAATCCAGAAGTTTCTATCACGTTTTTAGGTAAATCTGCCACTTTCTTTAATTTGGCTTGCCCCATTGCAGTTGCAGAAATCATGAATAGAATTAGCGTATATGTTAAATTTCGTATCATTCAAATCTTAAGCCTCTAAAATTAGACCAAAACTTTAAGTTTTTACAATTCCCAAATATTTTCTACTTATATTTTTCCAGTACCTCGGCCTTTATTTCTTCGTTAAATGCCTCCTCGCCATCTTCCCATTTAGACCAGAGAGTCGAATGGGTTAAAATCAATCTATCCGAATTTGTATTTACATGTGTTTTCAAAGTGTCTTGGAAAAAAGTCCTTTCAGATTTATTTCTAGAATCTGTACTAAAGTTATTAGCAATATCTTCCAGCTCTACCGCAAAAAACGGATCATTATCCCCATCAAATTCTAATCTTGCAATTCGATTCGATTCAACGTATGCTACAAGCAAAATGGAGCCATGTTCGGCACAAATTTGTGGTCCCTTGATCACACCATTGTAATTATATTTCACCCATTTTGGAATCTCAGAAGTGATATAATAATTCTCCGCAAAGGCATTTTTATCGAATTCTTTTAAGGTCATCCCTGCATAAAACCCTTCATATTTTCTTGGGAATGGTGTTTCGGGAGCTTCTTCAGAATTTACAGATTTATCATCTTGTTCAACACAACCTATTGTTAAAAATAGCATTGAAATAATAAAAATTCTCATAGGTTTTGCTAATTCAATTTTTTTTTCACTTCTATAAACGATCAAATATACTAAATTTGTGTATAAAACTAATGGTATCGGTACGTTACCAAACCTCTGATATAAAATGATGAATCCTAGTAAACCGGGCTGGATAAAAAAGTATTTTTCGCTTTTGGATAATTACAGTGAGAGTTTAAATAAATACTCTGGTGCGTTGCTTTCAACGGATGAGTTGTTTTATGGATTCTTACAGCCTACTGGAATCATGTACGGCTTCCCCACTAGTTTGCTTTTTTTAAATGATGAATTAATGACTGATCTTTCAAGCGAAGAAGTTTTTAAGATTCTCTTATTAGAAGGACTTGTTCTCACCGATCATCTAAAAAAGGGAAGTTTTGAGATAGCTGCACTCGAAAAGTCTTTAGAAGAATTTGTAGCTTTTTATGAAGAAACCCACAGTGAAAAAGCAAAAAAGGGTTGGTTAAATTTTAAAGATTTAACTGTATACGAAAAATTAGAATCCATCATTTCTCAACGGGTTGATATTAAAACAAGTTTTTCACATAAACTTTGGACGACTTATTTATACAATAGCCTCATTTTTCATGACCTATTACTTTATAATGAGTATCACAATGGTGTTAAACCCGCAGACATTATTGCAAAAAGAAGCCGCGTTGAATTAGACGTTATAAAAATAATTGCATTGGCTGCTAATGCTGATGGTGAATTATCTGAAGAAGAAGAAGCTATTTTTGAAGTGTTTATGGCTTCTGCCAGTTTAAACCGTGACGAACGCGAAGAGGCCCGTTTATTTTGGGAAGGATCAGAATCATTAGATTCTATGGACCTTAACTATGACCGATCATGGATATTAAATCGTTATTTAATGGAAATTGCGGTTTTAACCGTTTGGAGTGATCGTTTGGTTGTAGATTCTGAACGAGAATTTTTGAAAGCCCTAACAAATAAATTGGGCATTAGTGAAGATGAACGTGATAAATCATTCATTGCTATTCAAGCATTTGTCATGAATAATTACGAAGCCATTCCTTTTTTACAAGGCAAAAAAGACGCCGAGTTATTAATGGAAGGTGCCACAGAACGTTGGAAGAATATTTTAGGCCGCAACAAAGATAAACTGGCTGCCGAACTGAAAGAAAGCAAAGAATTGATGGCACTTATTCGAAAGTCAACAACGGAGGAACTTTCTAAAGAAGAAAAAGAAAAGGCTAGAACGCAGTTTAAAGACTTGGCTAGAACAATTCCTTCTTTAACGCTGTTCATGTTACCTGGCGGTAGCTTATTATTACCGATCATTCTTAAAATCATTCCGGATTTAGTTCCCACGGCTTTTAGAAGTAATCAAATTGAGGAAGAAGGCGAAGAACCTCAATAAAACATTAACCTTCTAACACAATGGAAACCTTACATTTGTTTTTACTCATACTGGCCTATAGCATTGGTCTTGTAACCATATTTGTGCAATTCATTTGTTACAGCCGAAAAATTGAATTCAAAGAGACTATCTTTCTTTCATTCTCATTTCTGGCTTTAATTACAGCAATCACCACTACATATTTCTTTTCAGACCCCTATCAAAACTCTGTCCGTGGAATTTTTCTAATTGGTGCAATCCTTTTAGTTGCATTAGCAACCCCTCTTAATGTTTTTAAAGAAAGAAAAATTACAATTAGCACCGCTAAAAAAATGGCGCTCATTCTATTTTCGATCGGGCTCTTTATCTTAACCATTTTTAGCTACTTTTTTAATTTTATGGAGGTGTTGGAATATGTTGTGGGCGGTTATTTGATCGTTTCAATTATATACTCCATGGCATTGATTCGAAGAACGAAACCTTCACTTAGAATAAAACATAGAGAAAAGAATGAGCGACTCATTGCTTTGTTATGCATTTGTATTTTACCAATTACGCTAATCTTTGACTATTTCCCAGAACATTTTAACTTTTTAGAATTCAACCAGGGGAACCCACTTAAATTTACCGTTCCACTGCTTTTCATAATAATAGCAACAGGAAAACTAGTAGATGACATCAAACGACTTTCTTTATTTAAACCTGAAGTAGAAAAGAAAGAGCAAAACATGAAGAACTATAATTTCACCAATAGAGAGAAAGAAATTGTAGACCTAATTATTAGTGGAGCAACCTATAATCAAATTAGCGAACAGCTGTTTATTTCACTCCCAACAGTAAAAACCCACGTGTCAAACATTTACCGAAAAGCAGAAGTAAACAATAAAATTGGGCTTCTGAATCTGGTCACAAAGTAGGTTAAGCGAACCTATTATCTGCACTCATCCTTTTGTATGATATTTGACTAACAGTGACTTTTAGTACTTCTTCCCGATTGTTTCTAAATCGGTAACAACCTTTATTTGCCTTGAATTTAAATCAATACAAGTGCAAATATGAAAATAAAGAAAAAGAGCCTCATGATCGTATTATTCAGTTCTGCTATTATAGCACTGAATACTTCACATGCTCAAGAAAACAAAGTGCGTAAGCAAACCTTTCCAATTGCAACATCTCTCACTAATCACTCTTGGGCATTTCCATTTAAGCAAGTTTTCCGTATGAATCCCATTTACCCAGGAATATCTGCAGAAACAGAATACTATTACAAATCAAAGCCTGCCTTTAAACTTTACCAAACGGGCCAAATAGGTGGGTTTTATAATAACTCATCAGGATCAGCTATTTACTTTAACTCCAATTTTGGTATGAGATATACCACAAAATTTGGTTTAGCAACTGAGCTTTCAGTAGGGCTCGGTTATTTCTATGGATTTTATACCTCAGACACTTATACACAAAATACTGCTGGCGATTATGAAAAAAGTAAAAAGGCCGGTATTGGAGCAATGTCAGGTAATATCGCAATTGGTTTAGGATATGATTTTTCTAAAAAATTTGACAAAAACATTACCCCATTCATCCGTTATCAATGGATAGCCAGTACTTATTACTGGAGTCTTATTTCTATTCGGCCAAATGGCTTACTGCATCTTGGTGCGCGATTTTATCCTTTTCAATAAAAAAACAATACAACTATGTCTTTTAAAATTTATACAAAAATCATTCTAATCAGTCTTGTTTTCGCAACCTGGTCTTGTAAAAAAAACAACCAATTCCCAGTTAATGAAATTACCTGCGATCTAGATTACTCTGCCCATCCTAACCATATAAAATATCAAAACATTCTTGACGATTATAGCCAAAGAGGTATAACCGGATTAACTGTTGTTATCTCTACTCCAGAAAATGGTTACTGGACAGGTTCATCAGGTTATTCAAATATTGAGGACAACCAAAAAATGAATCCTTGTCATTTACATCATACAGCCAGTTTAGCAAAATCATTTACTGGAATTGTAACATTACAATTAATTGAAGAAGGCAAACTTGGTATCAACGACCTCATAGGGCAATATCTATCAGAAGAAATTAAAAGTTATGTACCAAACGTGGAAAAACTTACAGTGAAACATTTGCTTCAACAAACCTCTGGAATTCCTGATGTTTTTGATGTTGATTTTTTCGAAACTTTAATGAATGATCCGGAAACGACCTATACAACTACTGATTTTTTCGCAATGATAGAAGGGAGACCTGCCCAATTTGAACCTGGAGAAAAACACCAATATGCGGATTTAAATTTTAACCTATTAGCATTAATCATTGATGAAATTGAAGGCGATCACAAAAAATCATTCTCTGATCGAATCTTCATCCCACTTGGATTAGACGATATTTACTATCACAATGAGGACTACCCTCAACCAGATGGATTGGTTGCAAGTTATTGGGACCAATTCAACAATGGACAAATTGAAAATATTTCAGATTTGCAAATCCGTATGACAAAATATATTGAAGCAAGTGATGGAATAATATCTTCACCCAAAGACATGGTTCGTTTTTATGACGCAGTGTTTAATGGTGAGTTGGTTGGGCCAGAAATGCTTGACCTCATTAAAACAGATTGGGTTACAGAATCTGACCAAAACAGAATGAATACTGCTTATACACACGGATTCATGAGTATAGACGCCGAAGATGGCAAATGGATCGGACATTCAGGTTCACATATTGGAGCTTCA
>CAKZPK010000456.1 GCA_937139035.1 uncultured Crocinitomix sp.
AGTTGGTTTATCATTGATATAGAAGTTACCCGCGGCATTTTGCAGTTTTTTACTTGCTAAATCAATCGCGTATCTATCTTGCGAAAATACAGCCCCTGTTAAAGCATATTCTGAAGTGCTATCCAATAATTCTAAAGTTGCTTCAAACTCATTTTCGTCATAAACGAAAATAGTCATTACAGGCCCAAAAATTTCTTCACACATGGTTCTAAATTTTGGATTTGAAGTAACTACAACTGTAGGCTCAATAAAGTATCCTTTAGATTTGTCATAGTTTCCACCAACTACAATCTCAGCATCATCTTGTGCTTTAATATAATCGATATAACCTGCAATTTTATCAAATGAACGCTCATCAATTACAGCGTTGATAAAGTTGCTGAAATCATCTGGAGATCCCATTTTGAATGAAGCAACATCTGTTTTAACAGAATCAATTACTTCTTGTGCAATATTAGAAGGTAAATATGCTCTAGATGCAGCTGAACATTTTTGCCCTTGGAATTCAAAAGCTCCACGAGAAATTCCAACAGCTACTTCTTTTGCTACTGCAGATTTATGTGCAATAATGAAATCTTTACCACCTGTTTCGCCTACAATTCTAGGGTAGCTTCTATAAGCTTCTAAATTTGTACCAATTTCTTTCCATAAATGTTTGAAAACAGCAGAAGAACCTGTGAAGTGCAATCCTGCAAAATCACGGTGTTTAAAAACTTGTTCACCTGCAACTGGTCCATCAACAGTAATCATATTGATAACTCCGTCAGGTAAACCTGCTGCTTGAAATAATTCCATTAATACCTGTGCAGAATATACTTGAGATTCTGCTGGTTTCCATACAACAACATTCCCCATCATAGCAGGTGCAGCGCATAAGTTAGCGCAAATTGATGTAAAGTTGAACGGCGTAATCGCGAATACAAATCCTTCTAAAGGACGGTACTCTAAACGGTTCCACATTCCAGCGTTTGATTCTGGTTGTTCGTTATAAATTTGTGTAATATAAGCTACGTTAAATTTAAAGAAGTCAATTAACTCACATGCAGCATCAATTTCAGCTTGCATACAGTTTTTTGATTGTGCTAACATAGTTGAAGCATTTACTTTATCTCTAAAAGGTCCTGCTAATAAATCAGCAGCTTTTAAAAATACAGCAGCTCTTTGTTCCCATGGAAGGTTAGCCCATTCCTCACGTGCAGCCATAGCAGCATCAATAGCATCATTTACGTGTGAAGCGTCTCCATAGTTAAAATGACCTAAAACGTGTTGGTGGTCATGTGGAGGAGACATTGGCATCTTCTTATTTGTACGAACTTGTTCCGAACCTATGTACATTGGTACATCAATTGGAGACTGGTTGTACATTTCATTATATTTATTCAACAAACTTACAGCTTCTTTACTTCCAGGTGTGAAAGGAGTTACTGGCTCATTTGCTGGTTTTGGTACATGATAAATTGCTTCTGGCATAACTTGTCTATTTTTTACTTTAAGAGCCACAAATTTAAGCAATTTTTAAGGAAAAATATGTCAATTACTGAAAAGGATGAAAAGTGAATGGTAGCCCTCTATAAAGCGTATTATAGACTAGCAATTTTAAATATTTTAAATAAAAGGGGGAGAGATTTAACTCATTTTTAGCTTTGCAAAAAGCTCAAATTTTGGAACTGCAACTCGGAAACGTTCTTTCGTGTCTTGGCGCTCAAATACATAATAACCTCTCATGTATCCAATTTCACTGTGCAAATCTGTACCGCTTACATAAACGTGCTTTTGCCCTGGAACTAATACAGGTTGTTCTCCTACAACACCATCTCCCGAAATTTCTTTTGCAGGGTTTAGTGAATCAAAAATGAACCAATAGCGAGAAATTAACTGTATGTCGTAAGAATTCATGTTTTCAATTACAATTCTGTAATTAAAAAAATACATGCTGTTTTTTACATTTGAAAGGTCTTTTCTGTAAAGACTTTCAACGCTTATTTTTACGCCACACGTTAAACCAGTTATCATCTGTTATAAATATACAAAATAATGCCTAAAATCCTAATTCAAGATTTTTTACTTATACACAGATAACGTTTAAAAGTGCAATAAAGTTGGCAAGTAGGACTAATTTAATTGGATATACGCCATGTATTCCATGCCCCAAGCTACACCTAAATGGGCAATTAACCCGCCATAAATGTTTCGGGATGAATAGGCTAAAATACCCAGAATATAACCGCCAAATATGGAGCTAACCGCTTCACCGGCAGGTTTTCCAAAGTGTAAAAAGCAGTAAACAACTACCATTGGTAAAATAGCTTCTTTACCTACAAATCGCGATAGTGCTATCACCATAAAGCCTCTAAAAAATAATTCGACAGATAAAAAATCAAAACCATAGCACAATTCATAAATTCCTGCAGTAATCCATTGGTCAGTTTCTAAAAATCGATACTCGTAATTGTCCGTATAAGTTGGATAGCTTTCTAAAAAATCAGGCTGGTGAGAAGCCAAGTAGATTAATGGAAGCATAAATAGGATTAGCCAAAAGTAAGGTTTAATCTTGGCGCCATTGAGTTTTAGTCCATACCATTCTGGCTTAAAATATTGTACAATAAAATAAATGCTGTAAAGCGGAATAATAACCGTGAAAAGACTTGAAATGTTACTTGCGCAAGCTCGGCCCCAACGTTCTATAAAGGCGTTGTCTGAAAACCAACCATCTGTATATTGCATTAAATAGTAACTGCAATCCAGGGCTAAAAACACCATCCCAATTATGCCAAATAACATAAATTTGGAGTGGAAGAGCGGTTTTACTTTTTGTTTTGAAAAAAAGGACACAATCGCCGTGGAAACTAAAAATGCTGCTCCAAATAATAACAGCAAATAAAGTACGGATTGTGGTTGTTTATTATACGTTTCTGTAATTCCGTGATAAAAATCTTTTTTTCCGTTGAATTGGAAACTGTAATTGAACCAAAGCGAAATGGTCAGAAAAATTCCAATAGTAATATGACTTAAAAGATTAAAGTCTTTCTTAAAATATTGGAGAATGTAGTTAAAGAATATTTTCACGCGGCAAAAGTAGGATAAATAAAATTATGGAATAATTTTGGCATTAGCATCTATATTGAAATGGTTATATAATATATGTTGAAAATAATTACGTTATTAATTTTAGTTTCGCTTGCATCCACTACAAATGCACAAACCTTTCAGTTGTCTGGTACAGTCGTTGATATTGACGGACACCCTATTCCAGATGCTTATTATTTTTATGCAAATACGCCTTATAGTAAGAATAAAACCTCTAGAGAAGGGGAGTTCTCAATTCAATATAAAGTTGGAGTAAATGATACGCTAAAGTTTAAACATGTTGGTTTTAATCCATACTCATTAGTGATTACAGACCGAATGGTGCGCCGTGCAAAAAAGAGCGGCAAAATAGAGGTGGAAGTGGTAATGCCTGATAAGTTGGGGAGTGTTGTTATAGTTACCTCAAATGTGCCTGACACTTTGTTTGGAACACAAGAGTACAGCGTGTCTGATTTTGAGTTTGACAAAAGTGGGCAACTTATTTTACTAACCTATGAGAAAAATTTGAGCAAAGGCGCTGTACTGCGATTGTTAGATACGAATCAAACGGTAATAGATTCTTATTATGTGCCTGGTGATGCTGTTGAATTAAGAACGGATTTTAGAAAAAACACACACTTAGTAACTGAAGAAAAAGTTTATCTGGTAGATGTAGTAAATGATCGCATGAGAGTTTACTTGGAGGATCGAGACTATTACTTTAAGTATGTAGCTCCGTTAATTGATACGATTGGTTCTAATATCTATTTTTCCAACTACTCTGATGTTTACCCTGCTTTTGATTATTTAGAATTTAATCGGGCAGATTCCTCTTACAGAACTATGAAAACGGTGGAGGATACGTTAATGATGGAATTATATCGCTCAGAATTTAAATATGTGGACGTTCGTACCAAAATTTGGGCGCATGACAAACAATTAGAAACAGGTATTGATAAAGAGATTTGGGTAGGAGCTACAGTGTTTACAAATTCCGTTTATTATGAACCTTTATATGCTCCTTTGTTTAAGGTAGGAGAGGATAGCATTTACGTTTTTGATCATTATAAAAACCTCATGTTTAAATACACACCAGAGCAAGGTTTTGTAGATAGTGTTAGAATTAACTATCACAGAAATCAACGGAAATCTGGTTGGGAGCAACCATTAATTCAAGACCGCGTTAAGCGAACAATTTACGCTACGTTTGAAAGAAATGGATACAGCTATTTAAGTGAAATAGATCAAAATACGGGCTTAGTTTTAAAATCATTTCGCTTACACTATAAATATGTTGAGCATATTACTATTGTAGATGGATACGTTTATTATATCTATCGTCCCTACGAATCTATTCAGAAAAAATATATTTACCGTGAAAGGTTAAGGTCGGCACCTAAATCAGAATGATAAAGGATTAGTGAAAGTTTATTTGCAATTTAACGTTTCATTTTTCTCATAAACTCTTCCTGCCATTTCAATTGTTTCATTGCTCTTATTCCAAATAGCAAATGACCAAAGAATAGAGTCTGCTTCAACAGCAAGCGTTATTTCCTTACCGTTTATTTTATTGATGTTTAAAGATAATTCATTGTCATGCTTTGTGGGTAACGCATTTCGGCTGTAGGTTGGTAGTGTAACATAATAATTACAGTCAACTGTAATTACATCACCATGTTCGCTATTGGTAAAGCTTCCAAAAATAGTGGCTTCTTTACAACTACCAATAAACCCTAAAGCAAGCAGTGGTAATAAAAACTTAATCATAATAGAGCGTTGAGTTTTTAAGAAATATGAGCAATGCATTTGAAATTAAAGAATAATCAGGAAGTGCTATCACTAACAACTCAAATTATTAATTATCCTTAATGGCAGAGCGGGGTTCTTTGCGACGTTTAAACCAACCTTTGCGGTGTTTTTTGTCTTTGTTTTTGGCCTCGCGTTTTTTCTTACCCTTTTGAACAACATCATCTTCCAGTGGTGCTACAGCACTACCTCCAAGACTTATTGGGTTGTTTGGATCAACAGGATTAGTCCAATTATCGTTCAAATCAATAAACTCTTTTTCTTTTCCAGTCGTGTCTGATGCAAATAAAGGATTATACTGACGCGTTTTTTTATTTTCATGATTTGTTGCGATTAAATCAACATTATATCTCCATACATCACCTTCCCAACGGTAAGCATCATATGTCATGTCAGGAACGTAAAATTCGTACATACCTTCTAAACCTTTTGTTTCAGGAACTAAATGGTCAAAGACAATAGCATCCAGTTGCGTATTCATATTCACAGATATTTTTACTTTTTCTGAATGTTCAAAGAATACACGGCGAACTAATCGTGTTGATGTTTCTGATTCTTGAAAAATTGGATACCCCATTCTTAGCTTTTTCCCTTTAAAGTAGAATACGTCTAACATTTTTCTATTTGTACCCTTTCCTGCGCCATTATACCCAATCATAGTGTACATAGTTTTATTGCCTTTTTTTACAGGAACAATTTTATAATACAAGGCGCCGTACCAGTTATTGGGCGTAAGCATATTTAATGGTCGTGGCGGAAGCGTAACACGGTCTTCTTTAAGTTCTATTACTTGATTTGGCTTATTACTACGTGATGGTAATATCATATAACAATAGTGTGAATTCAACCCATTATTGTCTTCAATATTCCAGTTGAAAATACGAAATGCTCCATCAGGAGACATGATCGTAGACATACTTTGAAAAGTCTCAAAAGGATAAGTTAACGATCCAGGGTGAGCCAATATTGATTCTACCAACTCTTTTAGAGATTCATTTTCAAGATAGCGCTCATTATCACCCTTAGTTGCACGGACTATTTCTAGCTGCTGATTGATTTCAGCTTCCATACGTACCAAAAAAGTATCTACTTCAACTCCCTTTGCAAATACAGCAGAAGTTGCTATCAAGAAAATATAGGTAATAAATAGCTTCATATTTGTTTAACGCGTTATGTTACAAAGGTAACAATTAATCATCATTTATTGTGTACGCAATTTTATGTCTGAGGTTAGGTTTTAAACAAGATTTGAGCCAAGTTTCTATTTACAAATCATAAATTCATCAATAGGTATTCAAGATATTTCTAACTTTGTCGCTTATGAAAAATGTAAAAATACGTTTGGGTGGTGTTCCAGAACATTTTAATTTACCCATTCATTTAGCAAAGGAAAAAGGCATTTTTAGCAGCAGAGGGGTTGATTTAGAGTGGACTGATTTTGGTGGAGGTACAGGGCAAATGACAAAAGCTCTTCGAAATGATGAGGTGGATGCATGTATTTTATTGACGGAAGGAATGATTACGGATATCATTAAAGGTAATCCAAGTAAAATCATTAGTGCTTATGTTACTACTCCATTAACTTGGGGAATTCATACAGGAGTGAATAATCCATTGATGAATTATCGCGATATTTTTAGCAAACAATATGCAATTAGTAGATTCGGTTCAGGGTCGCACTTAATGGCTATTGTAGATGCAGATAGCAAAGGTCATAAAATTAAAGAAGATCAATTTACAATCATTAAAGATATTGATGGTGCTTTACCTTCTTTAGATCAAATGGAGACAGATGTATTTTATTGGGAAAAATATACGACTAAGCCATTTGTAGATGAAGGAAAACTAAGACGAATTGGAGAATACAATACACCTTGGCCTTGTTTTGTAATTGCTGCTACGGATAAAATTTTGAAAGAGCATCCTGATACAATTGTGCGCATGTTGCGTACCATTCATGATGAGTGCGATAATTTTATGCACGACAATTCAATGATTCAGTTGGTAAGCGAACGCTACAACCAGAAAACAAAAGATGTAGCACGTTGGTACAATAGTACTGAATGGGCTATTCATGGTTGGGTTGGCGAAAAAATGATGAAAAGTGTAATTTATCATTTGCAAACCGCAAACATTATTAAGGAAGATGAAGAAATTCCAGAATTAGTATGGAAACGATAAATTCTCAACCATTCATTGTCCACGAGGCAATTGGCAAAAAAGTTCCGTTAATCATTAGTATTCCACATTGTGGAACAGCTTTCCCTTCTGAAATTGTTGGAGATTATTTACCTGAGCAAGTAAAAAGTGTTGATGATACCGATTGGTTTTTAGAGGACTTGTACAATTTTGCTACAGCAATGGGGATTACCATTGTTCAGGCTAAATATTCACGTTGGGTAATAGATTTAAATCGAGATCCAGAAAGTGCTCCATTATATAATGATGGCAGAATCATAACAGGTTTAACAACTACAACAGATTTTTTAGGAAATCCTATTTACAAAGAAGGTTGTGCTCCTGATAAAGTAGAGGTTGATAGACGCCTTGCAACTTATTATTGGCCTTATTACAAACAAGTGTCACAGCTTTTAAATGATCGAATTAGTGAGTTTGGAAATGTAGTATTGTGGGATGCGCATTCAATTCGTGAATCAGTACCAACCATTCGTACAGAAAATTTTCCGGAGATGATTTTGGGAAATGCGGACGAAACATCAGCACATCCAAACTTGATTAATACTGCTTTATCTGAATTAAGAAAAGGATATCAGGTAAATCATAATGATCCGTTTAAAGGTGGACACATAACACGCTACTTTGGCAATCCTTCCAAAAACATTCACGCATTGCAGTTAGAAAGAAATAAAAATCTTTACATGGATGATGCGGAAAGGTTGTTTGATGAGGAACGGGCAGAGGCAATGCGTAAGATCTTAAAATCTACCTTGTCGCAATTAATTGATGTTGTTAAAAGTTTATAATTCAATTATAAATACGGAGCAACGCAGATCATTAATCAGCTAAATTGGCTAATTTTAAATCCACTTAAAATTAAATGAAAATTTTGCGCTTTATATTGTTTCCTTTTGCTCTTATTTATGGAGCAATTA
>CAKZPK010000457.1 GCA_937139035.1 uncultured Crocinitomix sp.
ACATTGATTTTGATGCCGTACTTTACAATGAATCCAAGTCAGAATCTTTGACTTTGTCAAATATGGATGGAAAATTTGTTGTAGGTTTAGAATAAATTTAAACACCATGAAAAGTAGTGTACTATTTGCAACATTATTAATAAGTTTTTCTTCATTTTGTCAAATTACTGTTACTTCATCTGATTTTCCTGATGGAGGAGATACGGTTCTTGTAAGTGTTACCAATGATTTTGAATATGATTATGTTTCTTCTGGAGCAGATTATGATTGGAATTATGATGCACTGAACATGACGGAGCAAAGAATTGATACATTTTTTGATATTGATGCTGCGAGTATAACCTATCAGCTTATATTTAATAATGGTTGGTTTGATCCAGATTATCAGGCAGATTACTATACACCACTTTTAAATTTCGCTTTTCCAGAAACAGATCTTGTTCCAATTGCAAACCCTGTAGGATTTACAAAAATAGAATCTGATAAGGTTGAAATTATTGGGGTTGGTTTGGAAATTTCAGGTGTTGAAGTACCAATTAAAAATGAGATTATAGATATTGAGTATGAATTGCCAATGAACTATGGTGATACTTGGGAATCTAATTCGTTTTTCGAAGTTGATTTAAATCCAGCATTTGATGGAATTTTAAGAAGACATCAGGAAAGAATATCAGAAGTTGATGGATGGGGAGAAGTAACTACACCTTTTGGAACGTTTGAGGTTATTCGTACAAAGGCGTCATTAGATTTTACAGATTCATTGCGTATTTCTTTTGGAGAAATTACAACTTGGATTGAATTGCCTACACCTAGCCAAGTGGTTTATTCGTGGTGGGCAAAGGATCAAAAAATCCCTGTTTTGCAAGTAATTGCACAGGATGTTGGAGGTACTGAAACGATTACCAGTGTAGAATATAAAGATCGTTATTTAGGAGATGTAAGCATTGCAGAATCTTCTAACGTGCAACCTGACATCAATTTATATCCTGTTCCAGCTACTGATTTTATAAACATTGTCAGTACATCCGAAATTCAAAATGTTGAAATATATTCACTTACAGGTGCAATAACAACGCAAAATATTTGGTCAGCAGAAACAGGTGTTCTAAATGTTTCGCAATTAGTGCCAGGAAGCTACTTGATTCACATAACACAAGTAGATGGTGTGTTTATTGAGCAAATTATCATAGAATAACCAATCTTACAACTGTACATTTCTAAATCCGTTTATCTTTGCTATTGATAAACCGTCTTGTCGCCGCGACAATTTAGTCGAGGAGGAAAGTCCGGGCAACAAAGAGCATCATACTTCCTAACTGGAAGGATTTCACTTGTGAAATACAGCTAGTGCCGCAGAAAATATACCGCCAATTGTACATTGAGCTTGTCGATATGTGCCGTTGGTAAGGGTGAAAAGGTGAGCCCTCCTTTGTGAGGGATAATCCACTTCGGTGGATGAAAGTAAGAGCTCACCGCGCTTAAGGTGACTTAAGTGGCAGGGTAAACCTTATGAGTTGCAACATCATGTAAACCAAGGCTTGAAGCTTGCTCGGCTGAACTTGGAGGGTAGATGGATTGATCCAGTTGGTAACGGCTGGACTAGATAAATGGCAAGAATTGTAGATGCAAATCGACAATACAGAACCCGGCTTATAGGTTTATTATTTTTAAGCTCTCTATTAGATAACCTTTAATAGAGAGCTTATTTTTTGTTCATCAAGAATTGATATCTTTGCAAAATAATTAGGCAGAATGGAGAAAAAAGAAACGGTAAAACAAAAAAAGGTCAAGGACTTATTGGAAACCTTGGCGAGTGGAGACGATAAGCAGCAGGTGAAAGCCGTGCAAGGATTAAAAGTGCATGGAAATGAAACTGTGATCGAGTCACTTTTATTGACTTTAGCAAATAACCCTTCGGATGCGGTTTACAGTGAAATTGTAGACTTATTAAATACGCCTAAATCGACTAAAGTACCTGCAGAAATTGCAAAAGCTTTGGTTGATAAACGTTTTGTGGAGATTCGCCACACACTGCTAACTACCATTTGGAATTCAGGTTTGGATTACCGTCCTTATTTAACTGAGATTGTTACTGCAGGAACAGAAGGAGAAATGATGGATGCTTTAGAATGCATTACCATTATTGAAAATATTGAGGGAGAAATGACCGAAGATCAACTTTTTGAACCTTTAATTGTTTTAACAGAATATTTGGGGAGCACGAGAGATGGAGGACCAAAATTAGATTTGATAAGAGAAGTTACTGCAACACTCCAGAACATCAATAATATGCTATAAAATGGCAAAGAATAAACTAAAACGATTTGCAGATAATGCAACAATGGATTGCGTTTTTCAGCCCAATCTAGAAACTGCTCAAGCTGATTCATTTCCGTTAAAAGGAAAATGGCGTACTGATTTTTTTAAAAACGATAACCCAATAATAGTTGAATTGGGTTGTGGAAAAGGAGAATATGCTGTTGGCCTAGGAAAACTATATCCAAATAGAAATTATATTGGGGTTGATGTAAAAGGTGCTAGAATTTGGGAAGGTGCAAATGAGGTACGAGAATTAGGACTCAAAAATATTGGCTTTGTTCGAGCAAGAATCGATTTTGTTCATGCATTTTTTGGAGAAAACGAGGTAGATGAAATTTGGTTAACTTTCTCTGATCCTCAACCTAATAAACCAAATAAACGATTAAGTTCAAAAATTTTTATTGATCGTTACCGTCAATTTTTGAAACCTGGCGGAATCATTCATTTAAAAACGGATAGCGATATCTTATTTGAATCAACCTTAGAGCAAATTGAAGAGCACGGTTACGAAATGATAGAGCATACCTGGGATTTATACGAAGAAATGCCAGAAGATTTGGATCAAGCAACGCGTGAAATTCTATCAATTCGCACCCATTACGAAACTATTTTCTCCGCAAAAGGATTTAAAATTAAATATTGTAAGTTCCGAATTAGCTAATTTCAGTTCTTTTTTTTATATTTTTGGCAACTGTTGTAATGCGTCAGGCGTTATTATATAAAGGAATCAAGAGAAAAGTGGAACTAAAACGATTTAATATTGAGGAAGAATTGTCTTCAATCCGATTTTCATGTGCGGATGAAGCCATAGGGGAGATCAAAAATCTTTTTTTTCAGGATCAATTAACTGAGGAAGAGATTTTAGTGGAAATCTATAGTCCAAACAATAGTGAAATCACTACTGTTAATATGAACAGGTTAAATATTGACCGTGTTTTCTCAAAAAAGCAAATCACCAATAAATACTTCTTTAGCAGATGCAAATTGGTTGATTCTGTCAAGTTTCAAGATGATTATTCTATACGTACAATACTCGAAATTAAAAGTGAGCAACGACGATTAGAAGCGAAGTTTAGAGGCTTTTTCATTTTAATGCCAGGCAACAAATTTTATGCAATTGATTCTGAACCATTGTTGTTTGCACAAGTTGGTCCAAATGTTTACTATTTGTTGAATGATTATTTATTAGAAGAGGACCGCGCACCACGCTTCAAGTTTAAAAACATTTTCAGTTGGATCAAAAAAAGGATTTCTTCAAAGACGTCTTCCAGGTAGTAGAGCTAATTCCAGAAGGTCGTGTAACATCTTATGGGGCCATTGCCAAATATTTAGGAGCAGCCCGCTCAAGCCGTTTAGTTGGTTGGGCATTAAATGCATCATTCAAAAGTCCCGTTAAAATTCCTGCTCACCGTGTTGTCAATCGCTTAGGTATGTTGTCAGGTGCTGCACATTTTCCAACACCCACAGCAATGGAAGAACGATTAACCGCCGAAGGACATAAAATCGTTGACAACCAAATAGTCGATTTTAAACAAGTTTACTGGGATCCTTTAGAGGAGCTAGGGTAGAAAAAAATCTATGTAAAACAGGTTTTTTTTTAGCTAGTTCGGTGATGAGGTTTTTTCTTTCTAATCTAGATATAAATAACCTGTGCCGGTATAACCCCAATCAGTGTTGCCATCATAATCATCAGATTCATTGCTTACGTGGCGTGTATAATAAACTGAAAGTTTAGAACTGGAGATCCAAACTAATGAAAACATTTGTGTTTCAGTCCAAGAGCCACCAGTGTTAAGCCAAACAAAATTGAGTTGTTGACCGAATCCAGCACTCCAAATAACATCTTTGCTTAAATCTTTTGCTAAATCGCCATCACTGTCAATATATGTTGCAAAAACAGTATTGTCTTCAATGTATAGTTGAATTTCAAGTGTTGTACCATCAGTTTTGTTTACTTTTCCTGACCAAAGACCATCAAAGTCACGTGCTTGAGCAAGAGTGGAATTACATAAGGCAACAAACATTAAGAATGTGAATAGGGTTGTTAATTTAGTTTTCATAGCGGTTGTTTTGGTGTTAAATCAAATTGATTTTTTATTTAGAGTAGTTAATATTGAATGTAATACCTCATATGGCACTTGAGTCAATCGGTATAAACACCTATTTTTAAAATAAATTTGTCGCAAATATAATATGAATTTGTATAAAAAAAATACTCACAGGTGAGTATTTTTAATGTTAGATGTCGTTCATTTCTATTTGATTGACTATAACTTTCAAATCCATTCATCTCAGGTCATCAATTCATTAACAATCAATTAGTTTATAGAGACCTCTTAGAAAAATTGAGGGTAATCTGCGTGAAATTTGACTGCCACTAACTCAGAGAGTAATAATGATTGTTATTCCATGTATAAGTCTTCAGCTCTAACAGAAAACAATTCGTATTCATCATTGTCATGGTTAATGAACATTGATTTTGTGGTTTCTAATTCGCTTCCACCAAATAATTTTTTTCGATAACGCATAAGTGTAAAGAATACAGTTACATCTTCTGACCAATCTTTTAAAAATGATGTTGATCCGGACTTCTCAATAATGAATTCCGCTTCTACTGAAAGGTCACTTGGAACACCAGTTTTAAAACCTTGAGTTTTCCCCTTTATTTCTAAAGTAGCAGTTTTAGAACTTGATTGACAAATTAGTGCTTTTTTTGCAGTGGTTACCCCTGTTACAATAAAGCAATTTTTCCAATTAATGGTATTTTTATGTTTGTCTAAAGCAGACTGTAAATGTGCTGTACTTTTCATATGGTGAGATAAGCAATCTATACCTGCAAAGTAAATAGCTCCCTCCTTTTCGAAAACAATTTTTGCTGTACCACTAGTATCTTTTCCAGTATCAATGTCAGCGTTAAAATCAACCTTTACTCCTTTTTTGCTTGAGTAGATGTAAGAATCTGGAGTAGAATCTTTCTCTATTTTGAAATTAATATTTAGTGATTCTAAGTCTGTTACTTGTTGAAAGGAGCCTAAAGGTTTAGGCTTTAAAAATCCTTTACCAAAGGTAATTACATCTCCAATTTTTACATTTGCTCCTGGCAGGTATACGGGGATTTTGTCCAATTCTTTGATTATCTCTTTACTATACGTTTTTGCTAATCCTTTACTCATCTTTTATAGGTTTATTATTTGATTATTGATAGACTTTAATAGTTCAATTCTATATTGATTTTAAAATTTCCTCTGCAATTTCTCCAACTAGGTATGGTACTGAATCCGGTCTCCTTGATGTTCGATCATGATCATGCGTAAATCCTAAAACGTGCATGTATTCATGTATCCAATGTGATGCAATGTAGCGGTCACTAAATTTTTTGAATTTTCTTTTTTTTGTGAAGATTCTTTCTTTACTTCTGTGGCCAACTTCGAAAGTTACGCTTCTATACAAAGTGATTCTTAAATCCCATTCTGCATCTGCGTCTTCTGTAACGAATTGCTCTTTACCAGCTAAAATGATGTCCAAGATTTTCTGATTGTTATCAATAGTTAACACCTCTCCGTTTTCTTTGACAAAACGTTTATCTCTAAAGTCTGCATTTAAGATTTTTTCATGAAATGTTGGGTTGTTAGCAACAAACTCGATTAGTTTTTGGATACGTAATGCTTTCTCAACATGTTTACCTTTCGTAAAACCTGTAAGTTGTTTTAAAGTTATTTTGATTGGTTTCATAATTCATTCTGATTTTTTATTGTTCTTATCAATACAAATTTCCAGAATTATTGAATTATGGTTTTACCGTAAAACAGCCAAATTGCTACTAACGGTATTCAGTGATAAATAAAATATTAGGTGTATAAGTTCTCTTCTGTTCGAGTAAAAAGGATGGAAAAATCTTTATTCAGAAGCAAATAGTTTGTTATCGATAGCAAACTTTAGTAGTCCCAAGCTATTTTTACTGCCTGTTTTATGTAGCAAATTTTTTCTGTGCGTTTCAACAGTATTGAAAGCTATGAATAATTTATCTGCAATTTCCTTTGTTGTGTATTCCTCACAAATTAGTTTAAGAACATCCTTTTCACGAGGGGTCAATCTAATTGGCTGAGTTACTTTTTGACTAGTAAGACCGTCCATTATTGTACCCGTTATTGCTGCATTAAAGTATCGTTCTCCATTATAAACAGTTGCAATTGCTTCTTCGAGTTCTTCTTTGCCCGTATCTTTTGGTAAATAGCCGTCTATTCCAATTTTGATTGCATTCTGAATGGTTTCGTGATCGGCATGCATTGAAAGCATGATTATTTTGATTTTAGGATACTTTGCTTTGACAATTTTGGCACATTCAATTCCATCCAGTTCTGGCATATTAATATCCATTAAAACAATGTCTGTAACCTTGTCTTTTAAGCATTCTAGTAATAGTTTTCCGTTTGCAGCTTCACAACACACTTCCAATGTTTCAATTGTGCTAAGCAATGAAACAATACCTTGTCTGAATAACTGGTGATCATCTGCAATCGAAATTTTGATCATGCTCTTGGAATTTTAATAATTACAGTAGTTCCATTACCTGGTTGGCTATCAACGTTCAAGTTTCCATGTAATTTATTAATGCGAGTCTTAATATTATCCATCCCCAAACCTGTACGTTGACCTTCTAAATATAAGAAACCAATTCCATCATCTTCATATACTACAGTCAATTCATGATCAATTTCATTAATTTGCAGCGTAATTAAGTTTGCTTTGGCGTGTCTCAGCGTATTGCTGATCAATTCCATGATTATTTTATAAACTTCACGTTCTAATTCAGAACCTGAAGTATCACCTAAATCTTCTAAGTAAAGATCTATTTTGATTTTTTTTGAGGCTGTAATAGATTGAGAAATAGCTTGAAGTGCGCCCTTTAATCCGTGCTTTTTTAGTGCTTCTGCTCGCATGTCATGTGCTACGTTTCTAACTTCAATTATCCCTTCACTAATCATGGCTTTAACTTTAGCCAGTTCGTCAGTTTGTTCACTAATAGCTCTATATTTTAAACTCTCCACTTGCAAGTTAACTGCGGCTAATAAGCCACCAAGGCGGTCATGTAAATCTGATGCTATGCGTTGCCGTTCTTCTTGTTGTCCAAAGTTTTGCGCCTCAAATAAATCCAACTCATAACCTTGCATAAGCTTGGCAATTTCTTGCTTTTTGGCTTCAAGTTCAAGCTGAGCCAAGCGGCGCTTTTGAGTGTAAAACCGCGTAATAAAAATCACCGCCAAAATGATTAAAGCTAGGAGGCCAATAAGTGCTATGATTATCCAGCGTTTTTCGTCGTTCTCGGCTTGCATTCTGAGTGATTTTTCTTCTTCTTATTTTTGTGCCAGCCTTTCACTCCCTTTTTAGATTTGGCTTTTTTGCCTTGGTATTCTTTTTCGAGTTGTTCCTGCTTTTCACGGTCTTCAATTGGCTTGTGTTTTTTACTGGGTTTAGCCAACATCGAGCTACTAAAAAGGCAGGCCCCTAGGCTTGTGACGAGTAGTTTCTTCCACATATATAATCTCCGTTAGCTTTTCTCTAACAATAAAGACCTTTTCTTTTTTTGGGAAATGAATTGTCGAGAAGGCGGTATTTTTTACTTTTGACAGAGAAGGTAGCTCAAAATATCAACGATCTCTTCAGGTGTTTG
>CAKZPK010000458.1 GCA_937139035.1 uncultured Crocinitomix sp.
GCTATAAAGGCTTGGTCAATTTCCATAGAGAATGGTAAGATCCCCCAGAATAATGAGAACAACGATAATACTACAGGTACATCATGTGCCATTGCAATTAATGCTCCTAAACCATATTGCCATTTTCTAAATCGGAATACGATATATAGGAAGATGATTAATAATGAGAAACCAACTGCATAGAATGAATTTGTTTTCAAATCTTTCGAGATGGTTGGTGCAATCATTTTTGATTCTACGATTTCACTTTCACCAAACTCATTAATACCGTTCTCAACAAGTACCTCAATAGAATCGCTAATTAATACAATTTTATCTACATCAGCGTTTTCATCCATTAAATACTTAGTGGTAACTAATACTGTATAGTCATTGTCTACCATTTTAACACCAGGTGCGTTTCCTTCGAACTGAGTCGTTAAGTTTTTCTTAATTCCTTCAATGTTTGCTTCTTGCTTGAATTCAATTTTGTATTGACGCCCTCCTTGGAAGTCAACCCCATAATCTAATCCTCTAGAGAAGAAAGAAACCATTCCTACTACAATCACTACACCAGATACGATATAGAATTTCTTTCTGCTTTTAACAAACTGAACATTTGCTTTAGTAAACCAGTTTTCGGTAATTTTAGTAGAGAAAGAAACTTTTTTGTCCTTATCTACAAATGCCATGATAATTAATCGTGTGATAATTACAGCCGCAAAGAACGACGTGAAAATACCAATGATTAATGTAGTGGCGAAACCTTTAATTGGTCCTGTTCCAAAAATTGCTAATACAGTACCTGTTAATAGGGTAGTGATGTTGGCATCCAAAATAGCAGATAGTGCTTTTGCATAACCTTCTTTAATAGATGCTTTTAAGCCTTTCTTATGACGTAATTCCTCACGGATACGTTCGAAGATTAGTACGTTGGCATCCACCGACATACCAATAGTTAATACAATACCTGCAATACCAGGTAATGTTAAGATTGCTTTTAATGAAGCTAAGGCTCCAATTAATAGGAATATATTAATAACGAGTGCAGCATCTGCAACTAAACCTGCTTTGTTGTAATAGAATACCATGTAAACTAAAACCAATAATAAAGCAAATACGAATGACCACATTCCTGCGTTAATGTTTGCTTCTCCTAATGTTGGTCCAACAATTGATTCATCTACAATTTTTACTGGAGCTGGTAATGCACCTGCATTTAATAAACCTGCTAAATCCTTTGCTTCAGCAATAGAGAAGTTTCCTGTAATAGATGAGCTTACGTTCATAACACCATTTACAACTGGTGCAGAGAATACGTTTTTATCCATTGTAATAGCAACTTGTTTGTTCAAGTTGTCTGTAGTCATTGCTTCCCACTTAGTAGCTCCAATTTCATTCATTCGCATACTAACACCATACTGTCCTACAATATGATCATCAACTGATGCTCTTTGAATATCTCTTCCATCTACTCTTGGTCCGTTAAAAGGAACTTTAATTGCATGTAAGCCTACAACACCTGTTGGTTGGCCTTCATTTTCAATTTCCTTAGAATCCCACATGAACACTAAATCCTGTGGTAAGTTAATACGAACTACTTCATGACCTAATCTAAAGTTCAATTCAGCCGTATCTTTAACGTTAGCATATCCTACTACTGATCCTTCTTGATAATCAACGATTTCTCCAGTTTCGCTAAATCTGAACGCAAGGTTCATTAAAGATGAAATAGGATATTTCTTTTGTTTTTCAGCATCAGACAATAATGAATCTGCAACTTCAGGCTCACCGTCATCAGCTAATAAAGCGTCATTATCTAATAAATCACTATCAAGTAATGCATCATCTGGAGCTAATAAAGGATCAACTACTGTTGTATCAATGTTTAACGAGTCCACAATATCGTTTAAGATATTAGAAGTTGTGTCTTTAATTGAAGCGTCAGTATCTGTTTCTGAATCCAATTCTTCTCCGTAAAGTGCAGCACTTAACGCAGGCTCAGCTTGTAAGATGCTTCCAGCAATACCGTTTAATCTATTGTCATAAACCTCATAAAATTCAAGGTTTGCTGTAGCTTGTAATCTGTTTCTTACAGATTCTTTATCACTAATACCAGGTAACTCAACAAAAATACGGTTAGTTGCAGGTTGCTTTTGAATAGTTGGCTGTGCTACACCAAATTGGTTGACACGTTTTTCAATAATGATTTCAACACCATCTAAAGCTTTAACTGCTTTCTCTTTTAACCATTCAGCAACTTCTGAGTTCGTCGCATTTGTAGCAACTTCTTCTTGATTACGTCCGTGGAAATATTTTGCTAATAGAACACCTTCGTTTTGCGCTTCAAACTCTTCAACAAATAGATCAATGAAAACACCTTCACCTACATTGGTACGTTTCTTTGCTTCGTCAAATGGTCTTTTAAATTCCTGACTTAAAGCTCCACCTGCTAAATCTGCAACCAATTCTGGTACAGAAATTTCTAAAGTAGCACTCATTCCTCCTTTAAGGTCAAGTCCTAAGTTGATCTCACTTCCTTTACACTCAGCATAAGTATACCCAGCAAAGTGCACTTCTTCATGCATTTTACTTTTGATGTACTCACCAGTGTATTGAATTTTAAGGATGTTAACATGTTTTGCAGAATCGAGATAGAACTTCTCTCCCCCTTCACTCACGTACTCAACTTGTGCTCCTGTTAGGGAATCTAATTTTTCTACTGCGTATTTTTCTGCATCCTTTTCAACACCATTGGTGGCGTAAGTGAAAGATAGCTGATAAAGACAGGCCAACGCTAAAGCGATAGTGATTGACCAAAAAAATCCTTTATTTCTCATTTAAGATGATAATTTATCTAATGTACAATTTTAAGCCTGCAAATATAGAATTTCAAATGAAAATAACCAACAGTATTCAAAGTAATTAATGGATTATTAGGAAATCTTCACAAAAGCTATGTTTGCATTGCTCTTTTTAAGACATGTTTGAATTCAGAAAAACCTGTATTAAAATAAGTTTTTTAACTAGGAATTTGAATTTCCCGAATGAAGGTGAAACGTAGATTGTTATTAACAAAAAAAACAGCCGAATTCATTTGAAAACGGCTGTTGTAATATGGTTAGTATATTTTAACTAAGCTTTATAAAATGGCGGTTTAGAAACCACGGCTTTTATTTGTTTGTTTCTTACTTCAATATAGATTTCAGTACCAATAGCAGCATTTTCAACTGTAACATAACCTAATCCAATGGCTTTATTAGTTGAAGGAGACATGGTTCCTGAAGTTACTTTACCAATATTATTTCCGTCAGCATCATTAATAACATAGTCATGACGAGGAATTCCACGGTCAACTAATTCAAAACCAACTAATTTCCTTGTTACTCCTGCTTCTTTTTGTGCTTTAAGATTTTCAGAGTTAGTAAATTCTTTTGTGAATTTAGTAATCCAACCTAAACCAGCTTCAAGAGGAGAGGTTGTATCATCAATGTCATTTCCGTAAAGGCAGAATCCCATTTCTAAACGAAGCGTGTCTCTTGCTGCAAGGCCAATTGGTTTGATTCCTTGCGGAGCTCCTGCTTCAAAAACTTTATCCCAAACTTCTCCTACATCTTCATTTTTCACATAAAGCTCGAATCCGCCAGAACCAGTATATCCAGTTGCAGAAACGATTACATTTGGAATGCCGGCAAAAGTACCTTCATCAAATGTGTAATACTTCATTCCTTTTAAATCAATGTCTGTTAATGATTGCAAGGCCTCTGCTGTTTTAGGACCTTGAACAGCTAATAAAGAATAACCTTCTGAAAGGTTTTGCATTTCAACATCCAAATCATTGTGATCTGAAATCCAATTCCAATCTTTTTCAATATTAGATGCATTAACAACTATGAAAAATTCTGTAGCTGATTTTCTGTAAATAATTAAGTCATCAACGATACCGCCATCATTATTAGGCAGACATGTGTATTGTGCTTGTCCATCTACAATTTTAGAAGCGTCATTAGAGGTTACTTTTTGAATGAGTGCTAGTGCATTTTCACCTTTTAAAAGAAACTCTCCCATATGTGAAACATCAAATACTCCAACTCCTGTTCTTACTGTTTCATGCTCGGCTTTTACACCTTCGTATTGAACGGGCATATTGTATCCAGCAAATGGAACCATTTTTGCTCCTAGTGCTACGTGTCTATCTGTTAATGCAGTATTTTTCATGTAATAGTGTTTAAATTCTTTATGCTCAAATATTTTTGGAAAACAAATATAAAGATTTAACCCAAATAGCTAGAATAAAAAAAAGCGACTACCTGTTGATAGTCGCTTTTAAGTTTTTAATTGAGTTTTATTGTTTCAGTACTTTTTTGACTGACATTAAATTTTGATTTTCATCATAGAATTCAACAAAATAAGTACCTCTTGCATGAAAGTCATTCAAATCAAAAGTGAATTTGTTTGAATTGAAGTTTACAGAGGCAATGTTTTTTCCTAGTACATCTTTAATTAAAATCGTTCCTTTTTCAACATGCCCAGTTGTTATTGTAATTAAACCTTGAGAAGGGTTAGGGTAGATGCTGATATTGTAAATTTCTCCATTAGGTAATCCTAAGCAATCGACAACATTAATAGTTGCAGTATTGTAATGACTGCAAGTACCGTCTACCGAATAAGTAAGTTCCCAAGCACCCTCGCCTGCCAGTGCAGGATCAAAATCTCCTGTTACAGGATCAATACAGGCACCACAATCTGCAGTCCATGTTCCTCCGCTTTCTGTGGCAGTAACAATTACATGGCCACTTTGAATGCAAATATCATCCACAGGGTTTATAGCAATGTCTGAAACAACAACGTTTACAGTTAAGGTATTGTAATAACTACAAGTTCCTTCAACATCATATGAAATAGTCCATTCACCTTCACCTGCTGCATTCGGATCAAATTCTCCAGTTTCAGCATCAATACAGTCTATACAATCAGCAGACCATGTTCCTCCAATTTCTGTTGCTGTTATTATGATTGGCTCGTCTCCTTCACATAGTTCATCTACTGGGTTAATGGTTATGTCAGAATTAACAACATCAATTGTTAAAGTATTGTAGTGACTGCAGGTTCCAGGTACACTGTATGAAACAGTCCAAGATCCTAACCCAGCTACTTCAGGATCAAATTCTCCTGTTGCTTCATCAATACAGTCAACGCAATCTGCCGACCAAGTTCCACCTTCGTCTGTTGCAGTTAATAAAAATGGATCATCTTGTACACAAATTAAATCTACAGGATTGATATTAATGTCAGATTCAACAACCTCAATTGTAGTTGTGTTAAAATGACTGCAAGTACCTTCAACAAAATAAATGATTTCCCAAGTTCCTAAACCTGCAACTTCAGGGTTAAACTCGCCCGTTTCTTCGTCTAAACATGCGCCACAATCAGATGTCCACATTCCGCCATCTTCTGTTGCGTTTAGAATAATTGGTTCGTCTTGTATACAGATATAGTCAATAGGATCAATTGTAATGTCTGACTCCGTTTCAACAACTGCAGTAACTGCAATTCTATCGCTCGCGCAATTATAAGGGTGTATTTCCCAATTATAAAAGAAGTAGTAAAATTCAGGGCCAGTGC
>CAKZPK010000459.1 GCA_937139035.1 uncultured Crocinitomix sp.
TAAAAGCTATTCATAGAAACCGTGCAGGATTAAAAGATCCTAACAAGCCAATCGGATCATTTTTCTTTTTAGGGCCAACAGGTGTTGGTAAAACGCAATTAGCAAAAGTATTGGCTCGAACTATGTTCGATTCTGAAGAAGCACTTATTCGTGTGGACATGTCAGAATACATGGAGAAATTCTCAATTTCAAGACTAGTAGGAGCGCCTCCGGGCTATGTGGGGTATGAAGAAGGTGGACAATTAACTGAAAAAGTTAGACGTAAGCCCTACTCTATTATTTTATTAGATGAGATTGAAAAAGCGCATCCTGATGTATTCAATATCTTATTACAAGTTTTGGATGACGGACATATGACGGATGGATTAGGTCGTAAAATTGATTTCAAAAATACTGTAATTGTAATGACATCAAATATTGGTGTACGTCAATTGCAAGATTTTGGAACGGGTGTAGGTTTTGGAACGAAATCTCAAGAAGCACAAGCTGAAGAGAATTCTCAAAAAATAATTCAAAATGCATTGAAAAAAGCATTCTCACCTGAGTTCTTAAATCGTATTGATGATATGATCATCTTTAACTCATTAACGAACGCTGACATTCATCAGATTATTGATATTGAGTTGAAAAAACTTTATGGAAGAGTTGACAACCTTGGTTATTCTATGAAGATTACAGATGACGCAAAAGATTATATTGCAAATAAAGGATATGATGAAAAGTATGGAGCACGTCCATTAAACCGTGCTATCCAAAAATACATTGAAGATCCATTAGCTGAAGAAATAATCAATGCAAACCTTTCTGAAGGTGATACAATTGCAATTAGCTTTGACAAGAAAAAAGAAGAGATTGCAATTAAAATTGAAAAAGGCAAAAAGCCACCAAAGAAAAAAGAATCTAAAAAGGAAGATTAATCATCCTGCCTAGAAAGAATATAAACCTCCAATGCATTATGTGTTGGAGGTTTTTTTGTGGAAAACACCTTGCTAAAACCATAACATTAAAATCATTTGAAGAAAAAATAAGCGTATTGCAACAAACCTATCTCCTTTTACTTCCGTTGATAATAGTATGAAAAAGAATTTCACATTAACCCTATTTTTAATTTTTCAGCTTAATTTATTTGGGCAAGTAAGCTTGTCAACAGCAATTACGCCAAGAATTGTAATTGAAGAAGTCGGAACAAACACTGGCCAACCTGTAACGCAAGGTAGATTGAATACTTATGGCCTTATAAACGCCAACTTCATTAAAGACAAATTCTTTTTTGAAGTAGGATTTGGGATTATGCAAAAAAATGACCAAACCTACATTCGTGAAGGCACCAATTACACAGGAGGTGGCTCAGGAGAATTGACTACCTACAACTATTACACTCAATACGATTACGATTACATCAACTTTCAGACACGCGTTAATCTTGGTGGTGTGTTTAAAATGAAAAAAATGACACTTTTTATTGGGGCGGGTTCGCAACGAGAATATCTTATCAATTTTAAGATGAGAAGTGCATATGGAAATCATCCGGGTACAATCTCCGACATTGAAGTCAATCCATTCGAAAAACCCCGAGTATCAGTTTATTTTAAAATGAATCCACGGTTTTCACTTGGAAAAGGGCTGTTTTTCATTGAACTGAATACAATGGTCGGTTATTCGTTGAACAAAAAAGCGCATATAACGAAATTCAACGCGTCAGAAAAACGATTGATTACTCCATTATTTGAAACAGGTATTGGATTTGGGATAAAGTTGTAATTGGAGAATAATAAAAAAACGGAGCAATACATTGGTACTACTCCGTTTTTCAGCATTATGCCTTTTCTATTACTTGTCGGTACCAAACATGTATTTCAATCCTAGAGTAACTTGACGATTTCTCAAACTTCGATCTGCAACGTGTGACAAACCATAAGTACTGCTTAAAATAGTTTCCTCTACATCACTTTCGATATTATTTAACCCCAAATAAGCTCTCCCCTGAATACTGAGGTTTTCTAGAATTTCACAACTCAACTGAGCATTTAATCCAAAATCGAATCGTGCCAGATCATTTCCACCACCAACCAATATTCCAGGCGCTCCATTGTGTCCAGATGCGAAATGATAGCTGTTTGTCATCAAAAATCCTCCAGAAGCACCCAACCCTACAGAGAGCACATCAATAGTATAATTAACAATTAGCGGCACATTTAAATAATGCGCACCTCTATCCATTAGTGTGGTAACATTATTAATTGGCCCATCATTGATTGAAATTGAAAACTCCTGCTGCGTCGCTCCATTGATCACATTATATTGTATTCCAGTTTCTAAATTCAATTGATCGAATTGATAGAGATAAGATAGCCCTACGGCAAAAGAAGGCTGAAATCCCGAGTTAAGTGTCACTCCTCGTTCTTCATCCACTTTTAAAGTTTTTGAATTCATTAAACTTAAGCCTGCATCTGCAAAAGCACCAAAATGATGCTGTGCATTTACGCTCACTCCTGTTAAAAGGATGCCAGCGCAGAAAATTGTACGTTTCATATAGTTGTGTTAAAGATTAAGTACAATTAATTACATACAATAAGTTTTGGTTATTTTTTATAACGAAACTTATGATTGAATATTATTTCGTAACGCTGTTCATTGATTAAACGGTATCAAGAAGAATTAGAGGTGCACAAAGACAATCATACCTGGTCAATCAAAGTCAGTTCTTCCTTGATTCCAACTTTAGGTAGCAATTGCTGAATTAGCGAAAGTAATTTTGGAGAAAGTTTTTTATTTCTTGAAATCACATCATAACCAGCTGGGGTAAATAAAGTCTTATCAAAAGCAAGAATGGCTATTTGGTACTTCTGGTTGTAATGAAGAACCCTCCATTTACTAGACAATAATGCTTTTAAGCCTTTGCCTTGCCAAATAAAACCTTTCTTATATTCAGCAGCGCGTTCGTCGTACCCAATAATATGTTTTGTTTTCCCTTTCTTCTCAAATGAGACTTCATCTCGCATTTGATTATCGTTTATCACGGTATACTTAATTCTTGGATTTTGCCTTTTTCCTTTTGTCCACATTGGAAAATTAGACATATTAACATACCAAGTTCCTTCTATATCTCCTAGCCTAATTTGGTCATCATTTTGAGCACTTGCTGAGAAATTGACTAATAGGAAGAGGCAGATAGAAATTCTTAAAAACAACATGTTTTAACTAGTCTTTGTACAGTGATTGAAAAGTTACAATAATTGCAGTGAAGCTAATCGCACATATAATTGTTGCAGGCAACCATGATCCAATATCGTTGTCGGCATACTTAGCAATAAGAAATGAAGATATGATAAATGTCAAAAAAAGAAAACCTCTTAACAAAAAGAGCCTGGTCAGCCAATAATCATCTTCATTTGTCTTTTTATCTTTCATTCTGGCAAATTATTTAGAGAATTCTATAAAGTTTAATGTGAAATTAATCAAACTAATTATCAACAAGAACTTTCAGCTATGATTTTACCTTTCCTTTAACCTGCCTAGTATAGATGAATTTCTGCTCTACGGTTTAAAGCATCATTCTTTTGGTCAATTAAACGTGATTCTCCATATGCATTTACAATAATACGATCTTTTGAAATCCCTCTTCGAGATAAATAATCCACAATCCATTCTCCTCTTTTTTGAGAGAGAATTAAATTATATTCATCTGATGATTTAGCATCTGCATACGCATTAATTTCAGCATGAGCCTGACCATTATCTTTCAGCACTTTGGCTATATTCTTTAATACAGTAATGTCATTATTTTTAACTTGACTTTGGTTCGAATCAAAATAAACAAGTATATGATCGGCTTTTCTCTGTCCACCTAGAATAAACTCAAGATTATCTTCTTCAATTTTGCTCAAACCATTGTCTAAATCATAGCCTAAAGGTCTGAATCTAAAGAATCCATCCTGCCCTCTTTTTAATCCAGCAATTTTCTGCCCATTACGATCGTAGATGTATAGCGTAAAATCATCCAAAATAAAATTGTCGCCATTCTCTTCCAACTTAAACAATAAGCTTTTTTCAACTGGTAAATTTCTAAATCTAAAAACCCCGTCTTTATCGGTTAATTCTTGTTCAATTAAAGTACCATCTTCATTAAAAGCCCTAACAATTAATCCAGACCGACTTAATTTGCTACTGTTTTCATATTCAAAATACCCCCAAATGGTTTGTGTATCAAAATTAAATGCGTCATCACCAATTTCCTCAAGTTCTAAATCATTGCTGTAATCTGGAGCGATTTTACGAAAAGTAAACTCCCCTTTCTCATTCGTTTTTAATTGCGCTACAACATTTCCTTTTAAGTCATAAACCAACAATACCAAATCATCATCAGCTTGGGGTACTTTGAGAATATAGTTTTTTGCCATTGATAATTTTTCAAAATCAAAATTACCATGTTCATCAGTTAGAGTTGATAATGATTCTTTACCATTTTCATCAATCAAAACAACTTTCATATTCTCTGGAAATTCACTTGGACGTTTTTCATAGATAAGTTGCCCTGACAGATGCCCTTCATTTAGATTGAAATCAATCATATCATCTGGGATTAATGCTAAAGTGCCACTTTGGTCCGTACCTATTTTACGATAAGTGAATATGTTTTTATCATCTCCAATCAGATCTACAACATCCTCACCATTCAAGTTTTGCAAGGTTAGGTCTAAATCCTCTTCAGAAATTGCGCGTATTGAATAAGATTTATCGGTATCAATTTCTTTGAAAACAAATTTCCCTTTATCATCCGTTTTAGTTTCATAAAGCACAAAACCATCTTCATCAATAATTTGAACTGTAACGTCAGATGGAAGTCCATCTAGTTTCTTATACTTGAACTCCCCAGCCATTTCGTTCCGAATCGTTACGATTCTCTCCATATCAAAATACATCAAATCATCATGCCCCAACCTATTAGATGAAAAATAACCTTTTGTCATCCCTGGGAAGACATAGATTCCAAAATCATCCATATCTGTATTTACACCTTCAAGCGCTTTTGAAGAGTTAGGTGTGCCATTTAATACTTTCCAGTATATATCTAAACCTCCGTTTCTTCCATCTACATTAGTAGCGTAAAAAAACACATTATCAGCAATAAAAGGAAATACTTCATCCTCTTCTGTATTAATTTCATCTAAACTTTGCGGTGTAGACCATCCTGTATCTGACAGATCGGAGAAATAAATATCTTTTCCTCCACGACCTCCAGCAACATTAGAAGCAAAATACAAACGCTCAGCACCAGAATCATAATAAGGGTGTCCGAACGAATGTTTAGGATCATTAAATGGAAGTGGGGTTAATTTTGTGAATTTTTTATTTAAACGAACGGCATAATAAAGTTGCGGATGAAATGTGCCCGCCTTTTTATCAACCTGAACTTGAGAAAGGAAAATTGTATCACCTGTTACCGAAAAACAAGCCGGACCGGTATGACTACCAAAATGAAACCTTTCAGAAACCAACCGAACATTTTTTGCTTTTGACCCAGCACTAAACTCCCCCTTTATCTCAGCTTGATATAGATTGATAACTTCTGTTTTTGACCAATTATTCTCTCCTCCTATTA
>CAKZPK010000460.1 GCA_937139035.1 uncultured Crocinitomix sp.
ACTTTTCGCACGCCACAGATTTTAAGAGTCATAGAATTAAATTGGAATCAAATGACACTTTATATTTAAGCACTGATGGCTATGCTGATCAATTTGGTGGTGAAAGTGGAAAAAAAATGAAACGAAAAAACTTCAAAAACTATTTACAAACTATTGCCAATAAACCTATGGAATACCAACGGGAGATTTTGCACGTTAAGGTTGATGAATGGAAAGGTGGTTTTGAGCAAATTGATGATGTTTGTGTAATGGGCGCACGAGTAGACTAATTAACTCGCATTTAATACTAGGCCTAACTTCGGAATCGTTTCAATATTCACCGTTGGGTCATGCATTAAGTATTTTCTAATTTTAGAAATAAAAACATCTAGGCTTCTTCCAACAAAATAGTCATCTTCTCCCCAAACCTGTTCCATTATTTCTTTACGACTAACAATGCTATTTTTTGATTTGCAAAGCACCAATAATATATCCGTTTCTGTTCTAGTTAACCTCCTCTGCTCTACCTTACACGCCAAAGCCCTGTCTTTATGTACAAACGAATATTCACCAATTGAATAAACTGCTTGATTTAAAGGAACAGAATTAACTGTAACCTTGTTAACACGACATAGAATTGCCTTGATGCGACAAACCAACTCCACCTCATTAAATGGTTTTGTTACATAATCATCCACCCCAATATTAAATCCTCTAATTTTATCTTCATCAACCGCACGAGCTGTTAGCATTAAAATGGGCATGTCTTCGTCCACTTTTTTTATGGCTTTAGCAAGTTCAAACCCATCTAATTTAGGTAACATTACATCCAATACACAAAAGTCAAATTTCTCTGCTTGGAAAGCTGACAAACCTAGTTCTCCATCTCTACATAACTTAACCCCAAACCCGTTGGACTCTAAAAAGTCTACCAATAAAAAGCCTAAGTTCGTATCATCTTCAACCAATAAAATTTGTGTTTTCTCTGTCATTTATGAATTATTTGAAATTGGAATTATAATATTAAACGTGGTTCCTAAACCAAATTTACTTTCCACATTAATATGTCCTTTCATTTTATTTACAACCATTTTCACGTAAGCCAAGCCCAAACCAAATCCTTTTACATTATGCGTATCTCCTTCTGGAACACGGTAAAATTTATCAAAAATATTGTGAATATGCTCTTCTTCCATCCCTATTCCATTATCTGTAATGCGTAATCGAATTTCACCTGCAACATTTTCAGTAGCAATAATAATTTCAACCGATTTATTGGAATATTTAATGGCATTATCAATTAAATTGGAAACCGTGTTAGAAAATAGACTCTCTTTCCCTAAAACATAACTTTCATCTGCATTTAGATCTAACTCTATTGTAAAAGTACCTTCTGCTTTTGTTTTACGTTTGCGTTGCACAACTGCTTCAATAATTTCATGCACATTGATAATATCGACAAATTCATTTTCAGAATTTTCAATTTTCGCCATTTGTAAAAGGTCGTCACAATTTTTAGTAAGACGCATATTTTCCTCTGAAATTATAGTGGTATAATGCAATAACTTATCATTTGTATTTGCATCCAACCCTCTTGCAATCATACTATTTGCTAAAGAAATATTTGTTAAAGGAGTTTTAAACTCATGTGTCATGTTATTTATAAAGTCTCTTGTGCGTTGTGAGAAAGCCCTCTCCCGCTTATAGTATCGATAAGTCAAGGCAAAGACAAATGACAGAAATACGATAAAAAGAATGGAACTTATAAAAACAGGGCCTATTTGATTTCTTAAATATTTTGATTTATCAGGAAACTCAAGATATAATACGATTCCAGACTGATCGAAGACTTTGTCCATATTTTGCTCATACCCTGCCAATGGAGCGGTTCGTTTAGGTTGCGCATAACAAATGTCAAAATTATAGTTCAAATCAATATCAAACCTTTGTAGTTCGGCGGCAATCATGTTATCTGTGCGTTCCCAAGCATTTTCATCTTGTAAACTTTCAACACACGAACTTTGTTGCTCTTCCACCAAACAGCAATCAACGCTGCTTTGCAACTCGGCATCTTCCTGAATATTTTCTTCAATTGAGCTCAACGCCATTTGCGTTTGCTTATTGAATTGCTCCTCTTGTTGGGCAGCTGAATTAAATACCCAAAAAATTTGATTCACAATGAGTCCTACTAACAGCACTGCTGCTGTCCCCATTAACCAGAAAGGTGTTTTCCTTTTCATGAAATGAATTTACGCAGAAAAATAGGAAACTCCATTAATTTTAACTTCATGATAACATGTATTAACAGGATGATAACCTAATTACTCTAGAAACTTCAAGACATTGCAAACAGTATTCACTAAAACAAATTAATATGAAAATTAAGAGTTTAAAATTTTTAGTAGGCGGATTAGGATTAGCTGTAGTTACAGCAGTTGTAATATTTGCAGCATCACCAAGTCATGCGCAGGCAGATGAAACGATTGACAACACAACAGAAATGGTTTCAAATGACATTGGAGTTAGTAATGAACTTGCATCCGACACGAAAGATTGTAGCCCACAATGCATGAAGAACAAAGAATGTAAACCTGTATGCGAACCAGGTTGCACTGTTCCATGTGAATAAATAAAAGTAGTTTATTGTAATTGCCCTGACTTATTTAGTTGGGGCTTTTTAGGTTAAAATGTTTGCTATACCCTACATCAATATGTAAACATATTTGGCCGAATCAGTTTGATAGAATTCATTCAGTTCAATCATCTCAGATTTTACCAATCTTAAAGTATTCATCTTTCTTAGTTCCAATATTCCAGTTTCAAATTTTTGCTTTGGGCAACTAACAACTACCGAAATAATATCATAGTAATAATTACCTGAAATAATATTTTTGACTTTGAAGTCTATTCCTAATGAGTAAGGTTCTTCACCACATGCCTCATAAGCCTTCCTCCTCCATTCCAAAGTCAACTTGCATTCGACAATCAAATCTGGTTCATCATTTTTCTGAAAATCATAGGTTTCAATTCCAGTCAAAAAAAATAAACAGGTAAGAAAAAACAGCATAAATCATTGATTAATTGCACAATAGTAAAGTCGCTTCCACCGCCATTTTTATATTATTTCTTACCGACAAGATATCAGTATCAAACATATAACACGGAGCAGAAACAATACTGTTTTCACGATCGATTGAAATTTCTTTTATCCCTTTTGCAATACTTGTTGCCCCCACCTTTTCGATTCCAGCATGAAAACCATCAATATCGTATGGAGAAGGTTCATTATTTGATCCTAAAGTTAAAGTTGGATGAATAGCAGAACCTTCCAACGCCTTAGCTAATACAACAGGGCTAACACATAATGCACAAATAGGTTTGCCAACATTTACCATATTCACTAAAAAGAGTTTTACTTGCGGCAGTATATCTCCATCAGGACCTGCAAATGCCCAATTAGAGAAATTTTTAGCTGCACCAAAACCACCCGGCATTACAACAGCATCAATGTCAGACGGATTTACAGTGCCAATTTCATGAATGTCTCCGCGTGCAATTCGGCCAGACTCTGTCAGCATGTTTCGTGATTCTTTCATTTCCTCACCATTAGTATGGTTAATTACATGATGCTGCTTTTCATCAACACTAATGCAGATGTATTCGTGTCCAGCCTCCTGAATGGCTAACATTGTTAGCACGGCTTCTTGAATTTCTGATCCATCATAAACACCACATCCCGACAGTAAAACCCCTATTTTCATAAAACTACTTTTTTGATTTCTATGATAAATTTAATTAAATTTGAGTAAAATGGAACAGAAAAATCTCCCCGATAATTTAGTCTTTTATGATGGCGAATGCGGTTTTTGCAATTCTTCTGTTCAATTTATCCTAGCAAAGAAAAAAAGGAACTTTTACTTTACCGCCCTACAATCAATAACAGCTAAAACTATTCTTGAAAATCAACAAACGGTCATTAATATGGACACTATTTATTATTTAAAAAACGGTAAACTATATGATCGATCAAGTGCGGCTTTGCAAATAGCACGGGGCTTAAAAGGCGGTTATCCGCTACTGTTTGCTTTTTACATTATACCTAAATTCATGCGCGACCCTTTTTACAACTTCATTGCAGCCAGAAGACATAAGATTCGTAGCAAATTTTGCCTAATCCCAAATGAAAAAGATGCGCAATATTTCTTGAAGAACTGACTTTCATCAGATTTGATCAATTAATCTCTGCTTAATTTTAGACCAATAAAAAATTTAATTCTATCTCTATGAAACTGCTTATCCCAACTGATTATTCTGAAAATTCAATTAAAGCTTTTTCGTTCATATACAGTTTATATCAATCGTCAATTACAGATTATGTATTCTTAAACGTCCAAAACGCGCGGCATGCAGGTTCGTTGCTCTCGTTAGATTTGAATCATGAAATGATTCAGAAAAGCAACATTAAAATGCAGGATTTAGTAAAGAAAATTAGAGCTGAATATCCTGACATTAATGTAAGTGGAATTGTAAGTGCGGGAACATTAATAGATTCTGTGGTAGAAAAAATTGAAGAGCTTTCGATTGATTGCGTTACTATTGGAACAAAAGGTGAAAATACATCCTCAAGCAAATTGCTTGGAAGTAATGCAATTGAGTTAATTGGTTATTGCTCTAAACCGTTATTTGTTGTGCCAGAGGAAGCAGAACTAGAAGCCACGCAACGCGTAATGCTTGCTGCTGATTTTGAAAAGGATCCAAACGCATCAACTTATGATTGCTTATTAGACCTCTGTTATAAAAACAAGTGTCATTTGGATATATTACACGTTGCAAAGCCAAATACAAAACATTTTTCTGAAAAAGATATCCCGTTTAGTACTGAGGCTTTAACCTATACTTTAACTGAAAGAACAGATACTGATGTGGAATATGCAATCATGGATTTTATTGAAAAAAATGAGATCGATTTAATTACAACAGTTCGCTCTAAAGGTGGATTTATCCATGATTTGTTTCACTCAAGTCTTACGAAAAAATTGAGCATGCACTCTGACACTCCACTTTTAGTGTTGGTTTAGGATTCTGAAACTTTATTTTATCGCAATAATTCCCAACGGTTCACTTCTTGCTCGAAGTTTAACGATCCTGGTATGGTGCGATACGTCTTTACTTTATTGAATTTTAGTTTCGCTAAAGTTTTATTTGGGGCTCTATTTTGTGCATAAGGTTCTGAAATTAGTCGTTGTAATTTTAATTGCTCGAAAAAATGTTCAACAGATAAACTTACGAGCTTCTCTCCCATTCCTTTTTGTCGGTTATTTGAATTCCACATGTGCAAATGCATATACGCCTCTTCACCAAACACAAACGGATTGACATTACAATGTCCAATTGGTTTATTATTAAACATCCAAATTAGCGCGTAGGTTTGTCTATCCTCAATTGATTTAGTGAGTTGGGCGGTTAATCCATTCGTTAAACCTTCCCTACTGGGTAATTTGCTCAAGTCCACTCCCATTCCTTCCAAAAAATCTGGCTTTGATTTTAACCAATAATCTGCAATTAGGGGAATATCTTTTACTTCAAGTGGGCGTATACTTAATTCATCCATCATGGCTTTATAA
>CAKZPK010000461.1 GCA_937139035.1 uncultured Crocinitomix sp.
GCGGAAGAGAAGGAACAGCAGTTATTGGTGCTGGGTTTAACCAACGTGCCCCAGGAACTCGTTGTGGCTTTGTCGCTGACCCTGAAGCAACAGGTTGGGATCCGCTCTTACATGATGGTGACTACTTTATGCCAGGAACAGAGGAAAATGGCTGGGGAATTGAGATTGACGGAGTTAATCGCAGTAATAACTGGAACGTTTATGAAGTAATCGCAGATCCGCTTTTGCCTGTTACACATAATGTTGATGATTGTATCACATCCGTATGGGAAGGTGTTGTTGATGGTATTAGAGTAAGACTAACATATAGACTAACTATTGGTGAAGCCTATTACACTACTCAAGTAACACTTATCAACGAGTCTGGTGCAGATAAAACAGATATTTATTGGTACAGAAATGTTGATCCTGACAATAACCAGTCAATTGGTGCTGGTTATAGTACAACAAATACAATTGTTTCTCAACCAGCTGGACCATGCTCTAAATCATTGGTATCGGCAGAACAATTTACACCACATGATTCTTATCTTGGATTTGGAGCATTAGGTACAGATTTTCGTGTATCTCATGGTGGATGTGTGAATAGAAGGGGATCTGATATGTGGAATGGAACTGGGGGGCTGACAGGAACAGATGGAGCTGTTGCAGTAGCCGATCAAGCAATTTCATTGGCTTACAAAACAGATTTAATTGATGGAGACACGACAGAATTTACATTTGCTATAGTTTTAAGTGAAGATGCACTTGAAAGTGCTTTCTCAAGTTTATATTATATCGATTATGAATCAGCAGGTGGAATTGGTGGTGGTCTTATTGATCAATGTTTCCAAGAGGTTGATTCAGCATTGAGCTGTGCTGGTAACCCTGTTACTTTATCAGTTGATGGACCTAACGCTGATGATTACGATTGGACATGGACTTCAGATCCATTTGATCCAGGCGCTCCAACAGAAGGACCAGTAATTATTGTATCCCCTGACGAAACAACATCTTATACGGTAGAAGGAACACCAATAACAGATTGTTTAACAAGTACTATTACTAAAACAATTGTTGTTGTATTTACAGAAGGACCAGAAATTTCAATTACAGATCCAGGACCTTATTGTGAAGATTTTGATATCAATGACCTAGAGTTTGAAGATTTAAATGGTACTATTGATCCAAATATTGTATTCTTATCTGAATACCCTGATAGTTCAACACAAACTGAACCAGAATTTACTGGACCATTGATGGGGCCAGATGATGAAGTTTGGTTAATGATTGGAGATCCTGATGGAGGATGTTTTGATGCTGTTTTAATTGAAATTGATTTTGGTGGACTTGGTGCTGCTGGAAATGATTCTTCTATTGCATTATGTGGAACTCCTGAAACGGTTCTTGATTTACATGACCTAATTGAAGAAGGAGCTAACCCACTTGGAGATTTTGATGAAATCACGTTCTCCGGCCAATTTAATGAAGCCACTGGTGAATTTGATATTGATGGATTAGCAGGAACTTACACATTCTCATATACTGTTGAAGGAGTTGATCCTTGCCCTGATGATGAGGCAATATTTACTGTTGAAGTATATGGACAACCAAATTCTGACTTTGAGTATGAAGTTGATGGTGTTTCATCTGCAGATGGTTTAGGAAGTACTTGTATTGAAAATACAGTAGAATTCTTCGATTTCTCTACAATTCCTGCACCAGCAGTAATTACTTCATGGGATTGGGATTTTGGTGGAGACGGAACTTCAACTTTAGAGAATCCAACTCACTTATTTAGTACTATTGGTACGTATGTAGTTTCATTAACAGTAACTACTGATGATGGTTGCTCACACACTTTCACGAAAGAAATCATTATCTATCTTGAACCAATCTTAGAAATAATCTTTAACGAACCAACTTGTTTCGGATTCTCTGATGCTTCAATCACTGCATTTGTTGCTGGTGGTAGTGGATCATTTGAGATTGAGATTTTAAATAGTGATGGAGAACAAGAAAATGCTGATGGATCAAACACAGCAAATACTTTACCTGCCGGTACATATACGATTAACGTTGTTGATGGTTCTGGTTGTACAGCAACTGCAACGGTTATTATTAATGATCCAATTGAATTAGTAGCTGACTACACGGTAACTCCACCATTATGTTTCGGTGATTCAGGTCATGTTGTTATTCATTCAGTAACTGGTGAAGATATTAACAATCCTATGGCTTACTTCTGGGCTCCAGAAACTGATGTACCAAACGGATTTGATGCGGATTCAGTAAACATTCCTGCTGGTGATTATTCATTAACAATTAATGATGCTAATGGTTGTTCAGTAGTATATGACATTGAAATGACTCAACCAGATTCTTTATACTTTAATGGTGATACAGGTTATCATCCTGCATACTGTAGACTATTTGGATACCAAAATGGTAACGGTGTTGTTTATGCATCAGCATCTGGAGGAACACCTGATTATGATTTAGAATGGACAGAAGTTTCGTCTGGTACAACATCAACTAATGCTACTTGGGGAGGAAGAAATCCAGGTGATTACATTATTACCGCTACAGATGATAACGGCTGTATTATCACACAAACGATCACAGTTGATTCGTTAAATCCAATTGCATCTTTCACTGTTGACTCTGATCAATTAAATGCTGATTTGAAAGGTACTGCAGATGTAGAAGTTGAGTTTACGAATACTTCATTATACTTCTCTAACCCGTACAATCCTGAAGCTGATCCTAGATTCCACTGGAACCTAAATAGCCCGAATGGTGATTGGTACATTACTGATGATTATGATGAAAAACTAGACACTACTTATGGAGAGAGAGATGAAAGTTACGAAGTAGAAGTTTGTCTTCTAGTTCAAAACAAAAATGGATGTAAAGACACCTCTTGTGTAATCATTACAGTATTCAAACCTATTGCGTTTGATAATGTAAACATCTTCTCACCTAATGGAGATGGAATCAATGATGAATTCACATTTGAATTTAAGTCTGCATCTATTTCTCAATTAGAATGTGTAATCGTTAACAGATGGGGAATTAAAGTTGGAGAAATCCTTGAGCCAGATGGAGCATGGGATGGAACTGACATGAACGGAACTCCTTGTCAAGACGGTGTATACTTCTATGTATTTAGTGCAGAGGCTGACAATGGCGAAAAGCTAGACGGTCAAGGTTCACTTCAGCTAATTAACTCTGAAGGAAACTAACAGATATAACACTTAAAGTGCAGAGGCTGTCCAATTATTGGGCAGCCTCTTTTTTTTGGCCTTCAACAATCTACTGACGAGTCAACCATTAAATTATAAATAGGATTGAATACACAAACCAAAAGGCCTTGTAAGATTCTAGAATTACTTTACTCTGATATAACCTTTAAGTTGAGGAATAAAACAATTCTGTAGTACATTATATAAAGACAATTCACCTGCTTAACGTCAGAGACATATACACATTACCAACATCTATAATAGTTAATGCACGTTTGTTATCAGGAGCAATGTCGTCTTAAATGTTTTTTGATTTAATGGGCTAACATTTTCGACATTGGCGTAAATATCAAGACTCTCCATTTCGATTCATTTTCAATGAATCATGCCTCATTCACTAGTCCTTATCATTTGATTGACATGAACCAATTAAAGTACTAACTAATATGAATAGAATTTGAACCTACGGTTGTACAGATGCGAATAGTTTTAACTATTGCATTTGATACTGATCACTTTGAGTTTGCCCATCAACGCTAAACACTTTTGGACATCCAGATTTAGGCCATAACCACGCTAATTTCAACGTGAAAATTATGGGTTGATAACGGCTATTAAACCACTTGTGCGAAGGATTAAAATCATTGAATTGCAACAACGTTAAAATTGGAGTTTGCACAGTTGGTACTAAAAACAATCCATCTTTCATTTTAATTCCCCAACCTAATGCATAATTCAGTTGTGCAACTAATTTTCCTTGATTGTCTGATGCCAACGGAGAAAGATAATCCCCTTCTGCTTGTTTATCTTTTCCTCCGTAAATACGGTAATCTAAATTAAAACCAATTGACTGATCGATAAAATTGAACTTTGCCGTTTGCCACACATTGTGAATACTTGCTCGCAAAAAAGCCGAACCAAAATTAAAACTTCCTCTATCCTTAATTGGATCCAGCTCGTACTTCTCTTGCCCACCAAAATGCTTCACACCTAATCCCCAATCAAAGTAATGTACAAACGGTTGTCTCTTTTTAAACAAGTGCTCCATTCCACCTTCTAAATAGTAACCTGGTAAACCACTTGGAGACAGGTCATATTCCTGTCCTTCATCATTAGCATTATTCCCTGCCATATAAGTAGCGCCTAAGCTTACATGCCAACCAATTGGTCGGTAATGGCTAGCATTTTCACTCCAAAGCAGGTATCCCCAACTTTTTTCTTCTGAAAACGGATTATCTTTTTGCCTTTTTGAATTTCTTTTTTCAAAGTCAGACCCAATTTGAGCTGTAGCTTCTACAGTAAAAAACACACATAAAATGATCACTAAATACTTCATTCGTCGAGAAATTAGGTTCGCACTAAATCAATAAAATGCCTATTCAGCATCAATCAAACGCAATATATTATCTTCAATTTCTTTTGAGTCCCATACGGCCTCAATATCTGGTCGGTCCATTACTTTTTTCATTATCTCATCCTGACGTGCACCAGCATTCCAGGCTTCAGAATAACGAATATTTGAAAAGGATACTTGGCTGTATAACGGCATCCACTTGTCAGGGTACAGTTTGCTAAAACGGCCTTCAATTTTTTTCTGCAATAAAAACATTGGATCAGCTACATAGTCTCGCATTACATGATAATTGTGAACGGATAAATCTTGTAAAGCATCTCCATCAGGTTTACGTAATATTTGATACTCAGCAAAAACCTTAGGCCAATCTTCATTGTATTTCTCCATTAAGTTAGCCATAACTGTGCAATCTTCAAAACCACCATTCATTCCCTGCCCATAAAATGGAACTGTAGCATGCGCCGCATCTCCCATTAAAGCAAACTTACCATTGGTCCAAGGATAACATCTCACAATTGCTAATGATGAGAGTGGATTTTCATGCCAGCTTTCCAATAAATTAGGACACATATTATAAAAATCAGGGAAAATATTTTTGAAAAAAGAGACTACTGCGTCATCATTTGTTAACGTTTCAAAAGAGTTTTCTCCTTCAAATGGCATAAATAAAGTACATGTAAATGTACCATCTTCATTTGCCAAGGCAATTAACATAAAACGGCCACGTGGCCAAATATGCAATGCATTTTTATCTAGCTTGTATGATCCATCTTCATTCGCTGGCAATAATAATTCGCGATAACCATCATCAATAAAATCCTGACTAAAATCAAAACGATCCGTTTTTTGCATGGCCTCATATCTCACTGCAGAAAAAGCGCCATCACAAGCAAATACAACATCCGCCTTTGCTTCAATTGTTTCACCAGTAATTGTGTTTTTTAAAGAAACTACGCCATCTTTTAAATTTGCACCAACACACTGATGGTTATAATGAATCGTAGCATTTCCTTTTTCTTCAGCAATGTCCATCATTTTTGCATTTAAACCACCCCTAGAAATGGAATAAATTGCTTGCCCCTCTTTACCGTATGGTTGGTAGGTTTTTTCTCCTGCCTCACTGTGCATAATTCGCCCAGTCATTGGAATGGCAATAGACTCTACATCCTTATCAACACCTGCTCCCTTTAAAGCAGTCCAACCTCTAACAGACAAAGCTAAATTAATAGATTTACCTGCAGAAATTTCTGCTTTTCTAATATCAGAACGGCGTTCATAAATGGTTACTTTATAACCTGCTTTTGAAAGATAAACTGCCCAGAGTGAACCTACTAGTCCTGCTCCTACAATTATTGCACTTTTTTCCATGCGCTATTTTTTTATTTTCTTCTCCAATGTTTTTGAAAGCGAGATTCGCTAAAAACGTTTTGGTGACGGTTCTTTTTCTTACGTCCAAAAACGGCACTTATTCGCCACAGGACTATACCTACAATCAAAATAACAATTACCTGCATCATTAGTTTCATCATGGGCACACTTTCACTTGCGGCACCATTCAAATACTGGCTTACTATTTCAGGATTATAAGTTTCTATCATTAGTTGATTGCTTTTTCTAATGCCTCACAAAAACGATAACAGTCTTCGTAAGAATTATATAAAGGAACTGGAGCAATTCGAATCACATTTGGTTCTCTCCAATCAGCAATTACACCCAACTTAGTAATGGCATCAAATAATGATTTACCCATACCATGCGCTAAAATTGAAAGCTGTGCCCCTCTTTTTGCTGGGTCTTTTGGTGTGATTATTTCAAACGAACATTGCTCACCCTTTCTATCAGATAGATCATTCACTAAATACTCTAAATAGTTCGTTAAATCAGTTCGCTTTTCGATTAAAGCATCCATTCCCACCTCATCAAAAATATCTAAAGATGCTAAATGAGCAGCCATTCCTAAAACAGGTGCATTACTCAATTGCCATCCTTCAGCTCCAGCTATTGGATTAAAACCAGGCTCCATTAAAAAACGAGTTTCTTTGTCATGACCCCACCAACCTGCGAAACGCGGTAGCGTTTTATCATTTGCATGGCGTTCATGTACAAAAAGTCCAGAAACACCACCTGGGCTAGAATTTAAATATTTATAAGAGCACCATGCTGCAAAATCAACACCCCACTCATTCAATTTTAATTTTACATTTCCTGCTGCATGTGCCAAGTCAAAACCAACCTTTGCTCCAACAGCATGTCCAGCCTTGGTGATTGATTCCATATCAAACAACTGACCAGAATAATAATTTACGCCGCCAATCATTACCATAGCTAACTCATCTCCTACCTCTGCAATAGTTGCTAAAACATCCTCTTCTCTAATTAAATGTTCTCCTTCTCGTGGTCCAACCTCAACAATAACATCAGCAGGATCAAAACCATGAAAACGTGCTTGCGTTTCTAAAGCATATTGATCAGAAGGAAAAGCCTTTTTCTCGCAAATAATTTTGTTGCGCTTTCCCGCTGGACGGTAAAACGAAACCATTAATAAATGCAAATTTGTTGTTAAACTATGTGTTACTACAACCTCAATAGGTTTCGCACCCACAATTTTTGCCGCTTTTTCAGTTAAAAATTCGTGATAAGCGAACCAAGGTTTTTTTGCTTCAAAGTGTCCTTCAACACCCCAATTTTTCCAAGCTTCAAGCTCTGCATCTATGTAAGACTTTGTGCTTGTTGGCTGAAGTCCAAGTGAATTCCCAGTAAAGTAAATTGTTTCAATTCCGTTAATAACTGGAATATGAAATTTCTCTCGATAGGATTTTAGAGGATCCTTTGAATCTTTTTCTTTGGCAAATTCGAGTGAATTATTGTATGCTACCATTGTTTGTTTTAGTTTTGCAAACGCAATTTATTCAAAGATACTAACATTGATAAAAAAGCTATGATATCACGGAACAAATCTGAACAACTATTTGAAAAAGCTAAAAAACTTTTCCCCGGCGGAGTAAATTCTCCTGTTCGTGCATTTAAATCGGTAGATGGTGCACCTCTTTTTATAAGCAAAGGAGATGGATGCCACATTTGGGATGAAGACGGTAATAAATTTGTAGATTTTTGTTGCAGTTGGGGGCCATTAATCTTGGGTCATAACGCAACTCCTGTTCGCGAAAGCATTACTGAAGCCTTGCAAAACGGCACCTCATTTGGTGCCCCTACGGTTTTAGAAAACGAATTGGGACAGTTAATTATTGACAATAATCCATTTGTTGACAAAATTAGATTTGTTAGTTCTGGAACGGAAGCTGTTATGTCTGGAATTAGACTAGCGCGTGGTTATACCAAAAAAAACAAAGTAATTAAGTTTGAAGGTTGTTATCATGGGCACGTAGATTCTATGCTTGTAAAAGCAGGATCTGGTTTAGTGACATTTGGCACTTCATCATCTGCAGGGGTTCCTGAAAGTTTTTCGCAAGAAACAATTGTGTTGCCTTTAAATGATGAAGCTGCAGTTTTAGATTGTATCGCAGAACACGGGCACGATATTGCTTGTATTATCATTGAGCCTATTCCAGCAAATAACGGATTATTATTACAGAAAAAAACTTATCTAGAATTTTTAAGAAAAGTTTGTACTGAAAATAATATTTTACTCTTTTTTGATGAGGTGATTTCTGGATTTAGAGTTGCTTTTGCAGGAGCTGCAGAAATGTATGGTATTAAACCAGACATTGTAACTTACGGAAAGATTATTGGTGGTGGTTTACCAGTTGGTGCTTATGGAGCATCTGATGAATTAATGGCTTGCATCTCCCCTCTAGGAGACGTTTATCAAGCCGGAACATTAAGTGGAAATCCAGTTGCAATGTCTGCCGGTATTGCACAAATTAGCGCCTGCTTAGAGGATGGGTTTTATGCCGATCAAGAAGCAAGAACGCAATTTTTTGTAGATAGAATCAATACCTATGCAAACGAAAAAGGTTATGCTTTTGAAATGGTTACCATAGGGTCTATATTTTGGCTAACATTTGGTGAGCATGATGCCATTCGAAAGGCAGATGAAATTAATGCTGACAGCATGGTGGATTTTAAAAGAATGTACGCCGAGTTATTAGATAGCGGTATTTATATTGGACCAAGTGGTTATGAGGTTGGATTTATTTCTAAAGCGCATACAACAGAAGTGTTGACTGAGGTTTCTGATCGCTTTTGTGTGGTATTAGACAACTTGTTCCAATAAAACAAGATCAACATACAAAAGGACGGGTTGTAAGATTAAAAATCCGTCCACAAAAAACGAGAAGTAGATATCTGGGGTGTCTTTTGTACTTGCGCGAACAAAAATAATTGAAAGCGAAAGGCCAATTAATGACACCACCAAAAACTGATCGGCGACCAATATTAGCAAGGTGTAATTAACTAACAACATTACACTAGCTACCCATAACGATTTTTTCTCGCCTAATAATTGAGGAATTGTTTTCTTTTCTGACTCATCCAGAATAATGTCTCTAATGTCAAATGGAATAGTAATAGCCACTACAAAAATAAAGTCAGCTAGAAATAATAACCAAGGAACCTCTACTAGTTCAACCGATTGATTTAAATAAGGAAGAAAAGTACTTGTTGCCGCCCAAACAATTCCAATAAGGAAAATCTTTAACGAAGGTACATCTCTTAAATTTCGACCTATTTTTCCAGGAATTTTAATGACATAAAACAGCGATAATAAACCGCAACCAAACAATAGAATTAAAGACACCCAAGTTACTTCCAATAAAAAAGGCACACACCCTAAGGCTGAAACGGCCATAATACCTTTAATCAAATTGGGGTTTTCTTTCATCCACACCATTCGGCGACCACCACTTTTAGCTTGGCTAATGATTTTGTAATAACGCTGAAAAGTATATGTTAAAACAGTAGCAAAAAATGCAAAGGCAATTAATCGCCAATTGCATGCTAAGTCATACATGATATAATATTGCCAAGCAAAGGCAGCTGCTCCAAAACCAATCCAGCTATTTGAATAGGCAAGAAATGATATAAACCGGAGCAAGAAATTCAAATTTATTAAGGTTTAAAAACAGCATAGGTAACTAAACCTGCCCCTATTCCAATTAAACTTCCTTTTAACGCCCCAAATATTCGTTTTTGACGCGCTACTCTGTGATACCCTCTATAATAACTTTCATCATTTAATAAATGGGTTTGAATCATTTGCTTTTCTCTTAGCTTAAAACTTGGAAAAGACCATGCCGCTGAAACAACAAGTGGCACCAAAATAGGTACAAAGGTTGGACGCGATTTGAAAAAACCTGGTGAATCAAAATCTCCTAAATAATTGGGATGATCAATTGTTCCTTGCAGTAAATAAGTATCATATAATGACATTCCATAACCCAAAACAAAGCTTGACCAAAAAACAAACCGTGGTTTAAAGGTTTGTCTTGCATCATAACTTCCCAAAGTGGCATTTCTTGCTTCATCAACAGTTAAATAATTATCCGCGGCTTCATCTTGCTTATACAAAATAGTTTCGGTTCCCTGTTGTGTATATGAGAACACGCGGTAGGTTGCAAACTCACCCGTAAATGAATCCCCCTTTTTAGTCGTTTCTTTATATTTTAAAAAGCCATTTTCAACCGAAGTTACTGGCCCTCTAAATACACGCCCATTTAATAAAATAATAGAATCTTGTTCTGCTTGTGCTATGGAAACAAAGGAAACCATAACCATAAGAATACTTGCAAGTAGTGCTTTAATGTTCATTCTAGCCCGATTTATGCGTTGATTCTTTAAAGTTGGTGATTTATTTCGAGAGTAATTCGGTATCCAATGCTTTTTATCGAAAACCGAATGTTGATTGAATCCTTTACAAGTACAATCCCCTCTTCTGCTTTATAACAACATTACTTCATTCACCTCCTCAGCTTGCACTACTCTATTTCATACAACATGCTTAAACTAAATACATATTGTAAACCAATTTTGGGTTGATTAGCATTCATAATTTTATCAAATCCAGCAGTTGGAATTCCTTCGTAATAAAAGGTTGTATTTTTACGAGATTCCTTTTGAACATAATTTTGCGAGTTATTATAACCTCTATAAATATCTAACGCTGACGATTCAAAAGCTTGATACTTTCTATATTGTGTTTTGGGAGATACAGCATAAAAATTATCTCCTAAAACTCTAGAATTTCCATTCAATTCAATCGTATTCATTTCATCATACAACTTCAAACGAGATTTGACCAATTTAACGGCCTCTTTATACATTTTACTATAAGTTTCTTCAATGTCTTCATCTATATATTCAATTTTAATAATATCATAAATCTCTTGTTCTGATGCCATCTCAATTAATTGGTCGATATATTCAATATCTTTCATTTTTATGTTGATGTTTTTTTTGATTTCATAACCGCTCTGAAATTGCTCGGCTTGCTTTTCTCCTACTTCATAATCAAAAACCTTTGTTTGGGAAATAAAATCAACATAAACATCTTCCTTTTCTACTCCAAACACACTCAATTGTCCTATTAATTTATTAATTCGGGCATTAATAGCTTTATTACATTCTAGAACCGTTTCTGCTTCCTGATTTGTTCCAACTGTAATTAAATAACCATCAGCCTCTTTATTAAGTAGCAAACTAACATTTATTAATAGTGTAGAATCTGTAGTTACAATTCCGCGCTTTTGTGTTGTGGGATGTTGTGCATAATTATTGTAGCCGTTATTATAATTATTATTGTTGCCATAAACTTGATTGCCTGATGCCTGTGCCAATACAATTCCTGCTGTTACGATAAATGCAAATAGTAGGACGGTTTTAAAATTTTTCATACTTCTTTTTTGGTGAATTAAATATTATTGAAACAAGGGTAGTCAATTCAATAGATTGGACTAATGCACAGACACTGCACAAGTTTTGCAAATTGTTTTGCAAAGCAAAATTCAATCTAAATCCAGCTTTCTAGCACATCTTTTCTTATTTTTGAAGTCATGGGAACAGACAATGCAATCGCATTTTTTTATTTACTGAAAGATGAGGTGGCAAAGGTGTATCACGAAAAGAATCCCTCGCTCAATAAAAGTATTCACGAATGGGCTGGAAACGAAATACGAAATTTTCAAGATGACTTGTCTAATGAATTGAATGAACGCATTAGTGAACGCTGGTTTTATAGCCACATAAAACCAATTGAGAATGAAAAATTACCGCGTATTGACATGCTTAATATTTTAAGCAAATATGCGGGGTACACCAACTGGGATGAATTTCAGGCAAAAAACACTGAAAATTTACCAAAACAGAAAAAAAATAGTCCAAAATCGATAAAAAAATGGCGGATTTGGCTTTTTTTGATTGGGTTTAGCATAATTATTGGAATCATTTTCTTTTTGTTAAACAATAAAAATGAACGTGCGCATAGCTTTTGCTTTTATGATCAGGACACACATCAGCCTATTCTCGATTCAACTGTTGAAGTGACTGTCTTAGACGAAAATGAATCGCCTATAAAACTATTTAGCGACAAGGAAGGATGCGTAACTGTTAATACAAATGAGGAGCTTATAAAATTTATTGTAAAAGCGCCATATTATAAAACCGACACTATTGAGCGCAGACAATGGAAAGAACAAGGCGCCGAAAAAATTGAATTACGCCGAGATGATTATGCACTTATGATTCTACTCTTTGCTACATCTGATGTGCAAGATTGGGAAAAAAGAAGAGCGCAACTAGATAAAATGATAAGTGAAGAAGCTATTGTTTTTCAAATTACGCAAAACAATACCGGAATGGAAATGTATAACAAAAGTGAATTCATTGACAAACTAACCACTCCATTAAAAAGTTTAGGAGACATTGAAATTATAGAAACCATTTACCAAAACGACCAAATAATAAACCTACGATTCATTCAAAAATAAACGAATGCATATGAAAACAGTAGTATTAATAGCATTGACAATTAGCACAGTATTTACTTTTGCACAGTCAAGCCAGAACATGGGTACTAACCTAGAAAATGACTTTAGTAAGTCTACCTTAGGTGCTGAAAACGTGGCAGCCTTTGAAGTGCGCGCCAAACAAAAAGTAGTTGACTTCTGCAATTATATTCAATTGATTTCCAACAAAAACTTTGATGAAAAATTGCGGCTTCACTCCCAAAAATCTGCATTAAAATTATTCAATTCAAACCAATGTGTGGTTAATGATAGTTTAATCACTGGAAATGATAGTCTTATTTTAGTTTCAGACTTTTTTGACGCAATATTCGAAACTGAACATCAACAAATTGTAGGACAAGCCAGCAATATTGTTTTAGAGGATGAATTAACCTTGACAGAAACAGGCGATTATGCAGGAACAATAACTTACACGCAAACACTAACATGTTATGATGAAGAAGGTAACGTTATAAATACAATAGTTGAAAATAAAATTGTTGGCGTAATCTTAAGCCGAAAAACTAAATCTTTTGGGGCAACAGACAAAATGATTTGGGTTGTTAATCTTTGCGACATACAGCCTCAAGCATAGGTGAAATAAGAAAATAATTTTGTCCAGTATCAACATTCCGTAAAAGCAATAACAATTACACGGAAAACACCTTTTTATAACATTCCAAGGATATTCAGTTAATATCACTACAAATTTGAACAAATTTCGACTCAATCTATTTATATTTGTGAGGCTTTACGCACACTACTTTAAAAAATTTAGAATAGATGAAATTTCAAGACAGACACGTTGGTCCTAATGCTTCCGAAAAAAAGGAAATGTTAGCGGCAGTAGGAGTAAATTCAATTGATGAATTGATTGATAAAACGGTTCCTAGTCAAATTAGACTAGCCAACCCTTTAAACCTAAAGCCGGCCATGTCCGAAAGTGAATATTTAGCACACATGAAAGATATGGGTGCAAAAAATAAATTATTCACCAATTTTATTGGACAAGGATATTACGGCACTACAGTTCCAAGTGTTAACTTGAGAAACATATTTGAAAATCCAGGTTGGTATACTGCCTACACTCCTTACCAAGCAGAAATTGCACAAGGAAGACTAGAGGCATTGTTAAACTTCCAAACCATGGTTGCAGACTTAACCAAAATGGATTTGGCAAATGCTTCTTTATTAGATGAAGGAACTGCTGCTGCAGAAGCAATGATCATGTTCTTCAACCTAAGAAGCCGAGATCAGAAAAAAGCAGGAGTTAATAAATTTTTTCTTTCAAACACTAGCTATGCGCAAACAATTGATGTTGTAATTGGCCGAGCAGAAGGAATGGGAATAGAAATTGTTTTAGACAGCCCAGAGAATTTCACACCAAGCAATGAGTATTTTGGAGCATCAATTCAATACCCAGATACTTTTGGTAAAGTAGACGATTTATCTGACTTTATTGAAAATGCACATGCATACGATATTAAAGTTGGTGTTGCTGCAGACATAATGGCCTTGGTCGTTTTAACCCCTCCAGGTGAGTGCGGTGCTGACGCTGTTTATGGAAATACACAACGTTTTGGTGTGCCTATGGGAATGGGTGGTCCACACGCTGCTTATTTTGCAACTCGCGAAGATTTTAAAAGACATATTCCAGGACGAATCATTGGAATTTCTGTTGATGCAGATGGAAACCAAGCTTTGAGAATGGCTTTGCAAACCAGAGAGCAACACATTAAAAGAGACAAAGCAACTTCAAATATTTGCACGGCGCAAGCATTATTAGCAATTATGGCTAGCATGTACGCTGTTTATCATGGACCAAAACATTTAAAGAGCATTGCAGTTGAAATGCACTTAAAAACTGTTCATGCCGAGCGCAAATTAACCGAACTAGGTTATACCTCATTAAACGGAAGTTATTTTGATACCCTGCACATTGCAATGCCAAGCGGAGTATCAACTACCGACTTAAAAAACACAGCTGAAATGGCTTCAATTAATTTACGCTATGTAAATGAAACTGAAGTAACAATCTCTATTGATGAGTCAATTACTGAGGCACATCTAGAAGCACTAATTAATGTATTTGCAGCTGCAAATAATAAAGATGCTGTTAAAACTGGTTCTGATTGGAAGTCAGAAAAATGTCCATTAGCCGCTGGTTTGCACCGCTCAGATAAAATTTTAGATTTCCCTGTATTCCAATCGCATCATTCTGAAACAAAAATGATGCGTTATATCAAAAACCTAGAGAATAAAGACATTTCATTGGTACATTCAATGATTGCTTTAGGATCTTGTACTATGAAGTTGAACGCGGCTTCTGAATTGATTCCATTATCATGGCCTGAATTTGCTAATATCCACCCACACACGCCAACTGAACAGGTGCAAGGGTATGAAGGTCTTTTAGCTGAATTAGCATCAGACTTATGCGAAATTACTGGATTTGCAGGAATGTCAATGCAACCAAATTCTGGTGCGCAAGGGGAATATGCAGGACTAATGGTGATTAGAGCATATCACGAATCTAATGGAGATCATCAACGTAATATTTGTTTGATTCCTTCATCTGCACATGGAACTAACCCTGCATCTGCTGTTATGGCAGGCATGAAAGTAGTTGTAACTAAATGTGATGAAAACGGAAATATTGATGTAGCAGATTTACGTGAGAAAGCCGAATTACATAAAGATAATTTGTCTGCCTTAATGGTAACTTACCCTTCTACACATGGTGTATATGAAGAGTCAATTATAGAAATCACTTCGATCATTCATGATAACGGAGGACAGGTTTATATGGATGGCGCCAATATGAATGCTCAAGTAGGTTTAACTAATCCAGGAAACATTGGTGCAGATGTATGTCACTTAAATTTACATAAAACATTTGCTATCCCTCATGGTGGTGGTGGACCTGGAATGGGACCAATTGGTGTTGCAAAGCACTTAGTACCATTTTTACCAGGAAACCCTAATGCAAACCCAGCTGATGCTGACAAAGAAATTAGATCAATTTCTGCAGCGAAATATGGTAGTGCATTAGTTTCTTTAATCTCATACGGATATATCAAAATGTTAGGAGCTGACGGATTGAAAGATTCAACTGAAACTGCCATTTTAAATGCAAATTATTTACGTGTTAAACTAGCTCCTCATTACCCTATCTTATACACTGGGGCAAACGGAACTGTTGCACATGAAATGATTGCTGATTGTCGTGATTTCAAAAAACACACTGGCGTTGAAGCTGGTGACATTGCGAAAAGATTAATCGATTATGGTTTCCACGCACCTACGGTTTCTTTCCCAGTTGCAAACACATTGATGATTGAACCTACGGAAAGTGAAGACCAAGCAGAATTAGATCGATTTATCGAAGCCATGATTTCAATTCGTAAAGAAATTGAAAACATTGCAACACTAGATTTAGATCATAAAAACAACTTATTACACAATGCACCGCATACCGCTGCATGTTTAATAGCTGACAATTGGGAGTTCCCATACTCTAGAAAAGAAGCAGCTTACCCTGCTACTTATTTAGAATCTTCAAAGTATTTTTCACCTGTAAGAAGAGTGGATAATGCTTATGGTGATCGTAATTTAGTTTGTAGTTGTTTACCTATTGAAGCATATTTAGAAACTACTGTATAGTTTCCAATCTTCATTTACCGTTTAATCAAGATAGTTAGCAGTTAAAGAGTTGCCTTAAATTGTGCTGCCATTTATTTTGTTCTACTGAACCAATTTTCATACCTTTAAGCGAATTTTAAATAAACTTCATGGAAAAATTATACACTTTGGCGGGTGCACTCCTTTTGGCGGGGAGCTCATTTGCACAGGCTCCATTTATGAGTCATGATTACAATTATGCGCCAAATGACAAGCATGCACCAAATGCAATTACAACTATTGACGGTAGAACATTGAACCTTGATGCGGATCGAGAGATTTATTATTCTGAAGATTTTGACGCTGGTTTTGGCGGATGGGAAGATGCAATTGCAACTGGTCCAGTAGGATTTAAATTAACAGACACAGGTCACGAAAATGATCCTGAGAACACATTCCAAATCCCAGTACTAGCTACATCAACTCCAACACAGTGGGTTGTATTAGATTCTGACGGTGATGGTGTTAGTTATGAGACTGCAGAGGAAGCTACATTAACTTCTCCAATGATTGATTTAACGGATGCTACAGGTGACTTTGTTGCCTTAACGTTTGAGCAGGTGGTTGCTGAATGGCAACCAGCAGAAACTTCTGATCATTGCTATGTTGGTATTTCAACTGATGATGGTGATACTTGGACAGAAGTAGAGATTAACGAAGGTGTTGGACGTGAAGCACGTGCAAATCCCGAATTAATTTCATGGGATATTACAGATATCATTGCTGGTTCTGAGTCAACTGTATGGATTCGTTTCCGTTGGGAAGGCGCTTGGAATTATGGATGGCAAATTGACAATGTACAAGTTGAGGACATCAATGAGTCAGATATACAAATGGTTTCATCTTACAGAATAAATGACGGAGGAATCGTATTCTCTCAGTTAGCAGAAAACCATGCAAGAGAATTTGTTGTTGGTGCTATCATTAAAAATGTAGGCCATATCGAGCAAACAAATATTCGTTTTGAATATGCTATTGTTGGACCTGATGGAAGTATCGTTTCTACAGGAACATCTGATGATGCTATTGCATCTTTAATGAATGGTCAGCAAGATACACTATTTCACGCTACAGGATATACTGCAGATGAAATTGGTAATTACACAGTTTCTTGGTCAGCTATGGCTGACGACGCTGATGATGACGCATCTGACAACTCAATGGAAGATGATCATTTTTGGTTAACTGAATATACAATGGCTTTAGATTATGACGGAGGACCAGTAGTTGGAACGACTAACTGGCCACTAAAAACTGGTGAAGGTTATTTCGGAAACTTAATGACTTTTACAACTGAAGATGTTGTAACTGCAATGGAAATTAAATTAGCAAACCATTCTGAAAACGAAGGTGAAATAATTTTAGGAGCTGTATGGGAATTTCCAGAAGGTGGTTCTGAGTGGGGATTAGTTTACCAAACTGATGACTATTCAATTCAACCTGGTGACATAGGAAACTTTGTTACTATGGATATGGAAGAATTTAACGTTGTTTCAACTTCAACTTACGCTTTCTGTTCTTACCAATACTCAGATGGACCAATGCCAATTTTCGAAAGACAAGGTGATATTGGATTCAATAACGTACAAGGGTTTGATGATGAGTTTGCAGCACGTGGTTTCTTTGATCGTTTAGCTCCAATTGTACGAGTTAGATTAAACGAAGGTGAAGTAAGTATTGATGAAGATACAAATGCTGAATTCTTCGCATTTTATCCAAATCCTGCATCAGACTTATTAAATGTAAGTTTATCATTAAACAACTCTGAAAACACGGTAATTAACGTGGTAGATATTTCTGGTAAAATCGTTAACACAATCCAATTAGGATCAGTAAACGGAGCAGCACAGCACACTATTTCATTAGATAATATGACGGCTGGTGTTTACTTTATTGAATTAGTAAATTCAAACGGAAAACAAGTAAAAAAATTCGTTAAGAAATAAGAATTTATACTGTATTAAAAAAGGCGTCTAGGTTAAGAACCTAGGCGCCTTTTTTTTGTGGAAGAATTTAGTCGTTTGAACTGTTTGGTCGTTAAATGGTAATTGTTAGACTTAGATTTGTTAAAACACTTATAATTCTTCCGTATCAATTGTCATCCAAAAATGCTTAATCGTTATCAAACATTTTGAATTGAGATCGAGCTCCTCCCGCTTTGAGATTCTACCCCATCTTTTTGCTTATATCATCTTTATATGTCAGAATAAAAAAAAGGTAACCTTTATTTCAAAAAAAATATTTTTTTTATGTAGGTTGCAGTCATTAATCACAAGACATGGAAAAAGTATTATTGCAACATTTAGAATATTTAACCGGTATTAGACCGTTTAGAAACTGGAGAAACTTAGACTCTTTAAAGGTAGCGTCCGAGTATATTGAAAACGAATTCAAAAAATATGGTTTAACCATTCAACATCAAAAATGGAACTACGGTAAATTTGAATATACAAACGTAATTGCATCCTATCAACCAGAATTAAAAAAACGCCTTATTGTTGGTGCTCATTACGACGTTTTCGACGATCAACCTGGAGCTGACGATAACACTAGCGGTGTTGCAGGTTTATTGTTTTTAGCGCAATCAATAGCTGAGAATCAACCCAATCTACCCTATGGTATTGATTTTATCGCATATTGCTTAGAAGAACCTCCACACTTCAGCACAAAAAATATGGGCAGCTATGTTCATGCAGAATCTTTGTTTAAAGAAAACACAGAAATAGTGGGTATGATTTGTTTAGACATGATTGGTTACTTTAGTGATGAACCTAACTCGCAACACTACCCAGTTGAATCGTTATCAGAACGGTTTCCAACTGTAGGAAACTATATCGCGGTAATTGGATTAGAAAAACATGCTGCATTTTCAAATGAAGTTCATCAAAGAATGGCTAAAGCTGGCGGAATTGATGTACAAAAAATAAATTTCCCTACAAATGATGGAATTGCAGGTCTATCTGACCACCGTAATTATTGGTATTTTGGTTATGATGCCGTTATGATTAACAATACAGCCAAATTTAGGAATCCAAATTATCATCAAATAACAGATACCGTTGACACGCTAGATTTAAAACGAATGTCCGCGGTAGTAAATGCGGTTTTAGAAACTATTTCATCCCCGTTAGATTTTAGTACTAAAGGAGTTGCTCCAAAAGTGGATCCTCCAACACCGAAAGAAGCAGAATTAAACTTTTTCAAAAAGCTTATTGCTTTTTTTAAGAAGATGTTCAAATAAAGAGAAGCTTAGTAGAGCATGCTTGTTAATGCTACTCATCAACTCTTTTTCTTTTGCTTAGCGGCCTTTTTTTCTGCTTTCTTTAATTGCTTTCGCAATTTTTTCTTCTCCTTTTTCGTAAGTGGTTTAGGTGGCGCATCTTGTGCATCATTATTTCCTAACCTAAAATGGATGGGCAAAGTAAAATTTACTGCCACTGCTTCTCCATTCTGTTTTCCTGGAATCCATTTAGGCATAGCCTGCACAACTCTAATTGCCTCGGCATTTAGCGCCTCTGTAGCCCCTTTTCGGATTCCTACGTGAGAAATTTCGCCATTTTTAGCAACCACAAATTTCACAAATACAATCCCTTGTTCTCCATTTGCTCTAGCTTCTTCTGGATACTCAACATGATTAACAATAAACTCTGTCATAGCAGTCATTCCTCCAGGAAAAGAAGGATCTTCTTCAACAAAATCGTAAACTTTCTCTTGAGAAAAAGAAAATACCGGAAGTAATAATAGAACAAATAAAAATTTCATAGTCTTGTGTTTGAGTCACAAAAATAGGCTTTAATCTATATCTTTTCTAATAAATGCATAGATTCCAATAATGGCTTTATAAAAATCTTTTTCATTTTTAAACTTAAAGCGTTGCAATTTATCGTGAGATTTTCTTGGATTATCAATAATCATATGAACCTCTTCTCCTACTCTATCCACATTTTTCACAATAACATAATGCTGCTGAAGCATTTTAAATTTACCTCCAGAGTTTTTCATTTGATTCCAAGATGTCCAAGCCATTAACATAATTGGTTTTTTTAACAATTCCTGCATTTCTTCAACCGTATGTCGATATGTACGTGCTGGCAATTGCTTAATATTAAAATAGGCCTTTAAAAAGCGTTTGAGTTGATAAGGAAATGTAATTCCTTGCCATTCGTTATATTTTGTACCCGGCTTATTATTGTACCCTGTAACTGGATTATAAAAAGCTTTTATTGTGGTTTGTAAAACGTGGTTTGCAGGCGATAATCCAGCAGTAGGCCCCATTACCTTCAACTTATTTGGAACTTTAATAGACTTCTCTAAAAAAGAACGAGGCTCATACTTTCCATTTGCAAAGAAATAAGCTCCCATTTTCACTAGCCCCACAGGGTCAAGCTCTGCAGCCACCTTTAAAGCGCAAGCTATTCCGCATAAAGGATGAACACCTTGTGTAATACTAGCAGGATTTGCTACTAATAATTTTAAAGATTCTAAAAATTCTGATTTTTCAATTTTAGGAAAAGCCCAATGCTCTTTAACACATTTCGGATTGAAACGGTCAATTAGATGAAGGGCTTTAACCTGCTGTAGATTCATAGTTTTATTCATACTACCAGCTGTTATACAAAAACAATGCTAGAAATCTTTAATCAGGACTTTAAGCCCCAAAATTTCATCTAAAATTCGTATATTCAATGCTCATTAACCGAAATATTATGGAATCAAAATACGGATTTAAAAAATTTACTATTGCTGAATTTGAAGCGTGGATTGCACAATTAAAAGTTGCAAGAACCATTCGGACGGTACAGCAACATCACACATATTTGCCTAATTACAGTCATTTTGATGGTGAAAACCATTTTAAAGTGCAACGTGGTATGAAAAACCACCATGTAAACTCAAATGGCTGGCAAGATATAGGACAACATTTTACTAGTTTTCCTGACGGGACTATTGTAACCGGGCGAAGCCTAGAAAAAACACCTGCCTGTATTTATGGTTTTAATTCTAACTCAATTTGTATAGAGCATTTAGGAGATTTTGACACAGGTAACGATCAAATGTCAGCAGCACATCAAGACACTGCAATAAGAATGACAGCTGCAATTTGCCGTAAATTCAGTATTGATGTAAATACAGACAAAATTGTCTATCATCATTGGTTTAACTTAGCAACAGGTAAACGTAATGATGGAACTGGTAAAAACAAATCTTGCCCAGGAACCAACTTTTTTGGAGGCAATAAAGTAGCAGATGCTCAAGCTAATTTTATCCCAGAAGTACAAGCCGTACTTGCCGGAACGGTTCCAATCAAACCAAAAACAGAATTAATTAAATACGTTGCAGTTACAGCTAGTCGTCTAAACATTCGTAAAGGCCCTGGCACTAATTTCAGCAAAGTTTCAGATCGTCAACCCGCTGTGCTTGGATCAAACTTACGTGTATACAAAATTAAAGATGGATGGTATAAAATATCAAGCTCGACAGAGCATTGGGTATATGGTCATTATACGCAAGATGTATACCAAACAACTGTTACAGCAAGTAAATTAAATGCACGATCGGGGCCTGGTACAAATTTCGGTAGAGTTGGTTCGTTTCCTAAAAACCGTGAACTTTGGATTGAGGAAATTGATGGTGGATGGGCAAAAGTAATTTTTGAAAATTGTTGGGTAAGCAAGCAGTATCTCCTTTTTGAATCATAACTTTTAATACGAGTTTATTTATAAAAATTCAACCCCAATATTGCCTTAAAATCACAATCAATTTTTAATCTATAGGCAACCCTGTTATTTAATCTCCGTTTATGGCATGCGTGATTACGCATAAAAAATTAAAATGACGACACTTACAAGAACACATATTATGAATTGGATACGCCCCAGTTTTTCGGCGAAAGAGCAAGCCTTATCCTATGGGATGGATAAGTTTGGCTGCGGAAAAAGTTGATAGGGTGAGGACAATTTGTGCTTAATATTTAACCCGGTCAACATGAGTTGATCGGGTTTTTTATGACCTGAAAACTCCTTAAATATTAAAATTGAGTTTGCAGGAATCAACAGAAACATAAAGAAATTTAATTGTTACTGATTGATTAGCACGGGTGGGTGAAATAGTGCTTTTCGACAAAATCGAAATTCAGGGAACCAAATTCTTTTTTAAATCAACCGCTAATTTTAACTTCATTCAAATTAATATCGGAATTCATTGCAATCAAGAACTCTAGTTAATTTCTGCATATTCTTGCCATAGCAATCCTTTTTGTAAATCAAGAGATGCGAATTCTAAATGAATTACTCTTCGCTTTTTATCCGTTTTACTTTTACCTGAAGCATGCAAGACTAAAGGCTTCATTAATTGTACACCGCCAGATAACACTTCGCATAGTTGAGGAATACTATTCTCAGTAATTGTGCTTATTTCAGCATCTGACAAAACCTTGTTATGCGAACCATATATAACTTTTAGTGCCCCATTTTTTTCATTGGCATCATCTAAATGAATTCGAATTGTAAACCTGTTCTTCCCAATCTCTTCTGGAGGACAAACACTCACAACTTCTTCTTTTTCCGTCCAACCATAGTAACCGTCTGTTTTCTCCTTCCAAATCTTATTAGCCTTTTTTGAAGTTTTATCTTTTGCGACATTAATAGCAACATCCTGATGGTTAGCAACCGACCAATTACTTCCTTCTGCCTTGTTAAAATAAATAGCTTTGGTCAAAAATGCATCTTTATCAATGGCGTCAATTATAGTCTTAAGATTCTGATTAAAAATATGTGCCTCTAATTTGGGAACTTCAATTAACAATCGCCTTTCTGCAAATGCTTGTTTCCGTTTTTTCCCCTGTGTCTTGAAAAAATCATTCAATACACTATTCATTTTATTGACTTCTCTTTTTGTATATATATTATTCAATGTGGCAGAACCTTTATGCTGTAATTGCGTCACTCTATTCTTTACACTTTCCTTGTTCAAATCTGTTCTATACAAATCTAACCCTCCTTGCAAACGCGATTGAATTGATTTACGCAAACGTTCTGGTGCCACTACTCTTACTCCATCTCCTAATCCAAGTATCTCCTTTTCTAACTCAAAGTTTAACTGAACACTTAATGATATTGTCACACCATAATAATCTTTCCCCACTAGTTTTAGACTAGGATGAAACGGCTTTGTTAAAGCATAAGGAGCATGTTTATGTGTTATAAATAAAATCACCTCTTCAGGTTCAAGTGTAGGTGAAACTGACACACCAATGGCATGTTTAAAATAATCCTCTGGATTAAACAGCACATTGGGTTTATAAGCCTTACTGCTATTTTCAATGCTAATAATTCTGTCTAGTGCCAGGTTTAAAATAGCGTCTCCTTTATGTTTTCTCCCAATTAAAAACCACCTATTTCTAAACTCTTTTAAGAGATAAGCATGAAAATCAAACGTATTTGCAGAGCGTGCTTTAAATGATTGATATGTAATTTTAATGGCCTCTTTCTTTATGATTGACTGATACAATTCATCTAAATACTCAATTCCTTTTAAATTTTCATTCTTCTCAAAATCAATAACCGGTTGTTGATTTGTTTGTTGACTATAAACATGATCCTCTAATTTTTGCACCATCCCGTCTAATTCGCGAAAATGCGAAAAGCCTTGAAACTGTTTTAAAAATTGCACGGCTTCAGATAGTTTTCCTAAATCTTGGTCAGAAATTGGAATATTCGTGATACTATAATCTTGTTCTTCGTACTTATAATATTTACGATCAACAACAATTATTGGCGCATTATAACCCAATTTATCACTGCGCATTATTTGAATATCTGCCTGAACAGTCCTTCTACTCACTCCTTTATCAATTCCTTCATATTCGTACAAAGCCTCAGAGCATTCATAGATCAAATCCTCTAAAGTCCACAAACGATAGTGGTTTTGGAGACATTTATCAATCGTTTTATACCGAATTAATGCGTTTTTATTTACAGCCATTGAAAAATAATTTCAATAAAAATAAGAAAAAAATCAACTGCGCAGAAAGACTGCGCAATTCTGTTTTTAGTTTGTACTGTCAAACGAGACAAATGAAAATTGAAAACAGTATTGATTTATAAATAACAAGAAAATCCATACTACTGAAAAGTTAAAAAAACATATGCGGTAATAGCTCCAAGGTAGAGCATCTGATTGCCAATCAGAAGGCTGTCAGTTCAAGTCTGACTTACCGCACAATTCAGTTATGAACGTAAAGAGTTTCACAAAACACTTTACTCAAAATTGAAACAGAGGCATAGCTCAGCGGAAGAGCGCTTGTTTTACATGCAAGATGTCGGGAGTTCGAATCTCTCTGCCTCTACAAAAAGAGTTTAGTTTATTGAGCAAGAAAAATACTACTCTATGTTCAAAAACTCAAAAATGGGGTTATGGTGAAAATGGCAATCATTGAAGCTTTGCATGCTTTAGTTCAGAGTTCGAGGCTCTGTGGCTCCACAAACCAGACTAACGAGTCTGGATAAATTCTTCCGTAGCTCAAATTGGTAGAGCGCCTCCCTTGTAAGGAGATGGTTGTCGGTTCGAGTCCGACTGGAAGATCAATATTGCGCGGTAGAGCAGCGGTTAGCTCAGGAGGTTCATATTCTCCAAGTCGCGGGTTCGAATCCCGCCTGCGCAACAAATGACCGAATAAGCAAAAGCTTGCTTTATGCTTTAAGGTCTGAACACAGGATAAAATGGAATGCAAAGGCAACCTTGTCTGTGTAAAATAAAGATGGAAAAGTAGCAAAGATGGTCTATGCGCCCGGTTGAAGCCCGGTAGATAATGGTTCGATACCATTCTTTTCCACAACAATAAAAAAGTTTTTTGAATTATTGAGACATAAAATACACAAGTGCGCAGAGGCTGTTAATTGCTCTCCAAAAGCAATGGTAAGGGTTCGATTCCTTTCACTTGTGCAAAATACTGATTTGAAAATCAGTAAATGCGGTAATAGCTCCAAGGTAGAGCGTCTGGTTTCCACCCAGAAGGCTGTCAGTTCAAGTCTGACTTACCGCACAAATGCAGTAGTAGCTTAACAGGTTGAGCACCGCTCTTTTAAAGCGGGGGTAGTAAGTTCGAGTCTTACGTACTGCACATGTAGATAGCGAGTATAGGCTGCGAGTTGGAGAACCATTTCCCAAAACTCAAAGCCTATACTCAAAACTGGGGGCGCGCCAAAGTTGGAGAGTTGGAGCAGACTGTAAATCTGTTGTTTATTCTGAGTAGGTTCGAATCCTACCACCCTCACTCAAAAATTAAAAACTACGGAAGAGCAAGCAGATAGGTGACTGCACTGGTCTTGAAAACCAACGAGCTGTTAAAGGCCTTGAGAGTTCGATTCTCTCTTCTTCCGCAAACACTCCCAGAAATGGGAAAAGGAAAATAAACGTCATAGGATGGCGAGCCGCTTGCTAAGCGATCTGATCCTTTCAAGGATTGTGGTTCGAGTCCACTGTTTTCCTCATAGTTCAAAAAATGAACTAAAGGTCTTGGTTAATATGAATTAACCAAGCAAGGAAGATGCTAAATACTAATAGCCTTGTTGTGTGTTTCAAAAACACCATAGTGTCAGTAATAATAATTACTGATATGCTGCTAATTCAGTATATGATTTTCCGCATAATGTATAGGTCGAAGGTTCAACTCCTTCCTTTCCCGCCATAAAAAATAAAAACATGGGAAAGTAGCTCAGTTGGTAGAGCAATACAATTTGATGCATAGGTTCGATTCCTATCTCGACTCAAAATCGAGTAGCTCAGTTGGTAGAGCACCAGACTTTCACTCTGGCTTGAAAAGCAAAGCTGATCACTTTTAAAAATGATCTACTTAAACAAGGTAACACAAACCTGTTCTTTATTCTAATGAGCCTAGCTCAAAATGAATATGTACAGCTTTGATTAGACCTGAATGAATTGTTGCTGAAAATTCAAAAAAATGACTTAAAAACATTAATAATTCTTCAAAAAGGAGCATTTAAGATGTGAAAAACGATTTTTTGAGGAGTTTATCGCCCTTTTTATTCCGTCTCTAAAAAGTGGTTTGATTGCCTTGTTTATTTTGAATTGTAATTAATAAAAACAAATAAAATGAGACAAGTAAGAATCAGAAAAGGAACGATTGGTCTCGTATTTAAAAACGGAGACTACGAAAAATTCCTTGAAGCAGGAAAGTATTGGTTGACCATGCGTCAATCTATTAAAACCTACAGTTTATTTCATGAATTTAAGGCTCCAATTGAATTGGATCTTTTACTGAGCGATAAAGCTTTAGCAAATCGATTAGATATTATAGATGTAAAAGACAATCAAATTGCTTTAACCTATGAAAAAGGACGACTAAAAGAAATCCTTAAAACAGGACTATATACATTTTGGAAAGAACAGCTTCCATTAACCTTTGAGATGATTGATTTATCAAGCACTAAAGCTATCACATCTATTGATGCAAGTCTTTTTCAACGGGCGGTTTTAATGCCGTACCTTAGAATGTTCGTGATTGAACCATTTGAAAAAGGATTACTTTTTATAGATGGTGAATTTGAAGGGGTTATGGGGCCAGGAACACACCGTTTCTGGAAAAATACAACCTCAATTGAAGTTCAAAAAGTTGATTTGCGCCAACAGCAATTAGAAGTTGCTGGACAAGAAATTTTAACGAAAGACAAAGCTGCACTAAGAGTTAATTTTTATGTACACTATAAAGTTGCTGATATCAAAACAGCATTGATCGACAATAAGAAATTTACCGATCAACTATACATCTTAATGCAATTTGCTTTAAGAGAATTCATTGGCACATTAACACTTGATGAATTGTTAGAAAAGAAAGATGAAATTGGAACTTACATCCTTTCTCATTTTGAAGACAAAGCAAAAGAATTAGGTGTAGCATTAAATAGCGCTGGTATTAGAGATGTAATTTTACCTGGAGACATTAAAGAAATAATGAATCAAGTTTTAGTAGCTCAAAAAAGAGCACAGGCAAATAGCATTACCAGAAGAGAAGAAACAGCAGCAACCAGAAGTTTGCTAAATACTGCAAAACTAATGGAAGACAACACCATGTTGTTCAAACTAAAAGAAATGGAATACGTTGAAAAAATCGCAGAGAAAATTGGTGAGATCACCGTGAGTGGAGGGGGCAATGCAGTAGAACAATTAAAGGCAATTTTTTCTCCTGAAAAATAAATTATTTGGAGGTGTCCGAATCAACCAATAATTAGATTTTAGTAAGACTCAGTGCTAATACCTAATAGTGGTTTAGTTAAAGCGCGCAATGCTATTGCGCGCTTTTTCCATGAAATTTAACCCCTCTTAAACAAAAATCGCAACAGTCTAAATACCTGCGCTTTACAACTAATAAATTTCTTATATCCTCAGCCTTTATACTGTTTTTATCTCATTACAAACACATTTACTTTACACAAGAAATTAACCCAAATTTCAATTACAAATGTGATTGGTAATACAATTAACAAATACGGGGGTTGCTGAAAAGCCGTAAAAAAGAGTAAGCAAAAAAACAAAACTTATGAAAACGTTAAAATTAACATTAGGAGCAGTAATGCTTTCTTCATTATTTTTTATTGCCTGTAACAAGGAAGAAACCAAAGTAGAAAACGATAACAATACAGTACGATCCGTTTTTGTTCCTGGAGATTCAGAAAATTCAGAGCAAGAAATGCTTGAATTAGAACAAATTTTACAAGGAAACATTGAAACTGTTGAAGTAGTAACGCCAAGAGCAGCAGCACCAGTTGCTTGTTGTTTAAACAAAGTGCTTGCTAAAGTAACTGCACCTTGGGACCCAACTCTAATCAACCTTAACTTACAGTATGATGTTAGTGACCCGAATCAAGTAGTTCAGGTTAAACACTGGGTTAATACTGGTGGTGGATATGTTTATTTCGGACAAGACAATATCACTACTTCGTATACAACTTGCACATCAAAAAGTGTAAATATGGGAACTAACCACATTCCTTCTGGAACTATTATTTCATGGTCTAGAATATGGGACGGAACTGCTGGTTCTTTCTGTGGTGGAAGTAAAATATTAACTTGGACTAAATAACAACAGATTAACAGCGTAATTACCTTGCGCATTTGTAATTTTTTGGCGGGAGGGCATTCTAGTTTTAGATGCCCTCTTTTTAGTTTCTATTCGCCTAAATACATGGGCACAAAAAAAGTCCTGACAATTACGTCAGGACTTTTTTGATTTAATCTTTATTTCAATTATTTAAGGATAGTAA
>CAKZPK010000462.1 GCA_937139035.1 uncultured Crocinitomix sp.
TGGTCTTTAAAGTCTAACTTGAACACCAAAGTTAATTCCAATCCCATACATCTTGTGAACACGTTTAAATGTATCTTCTGAAAAAGTGTTCATCAAGTGTCTACGATATTCTGCTGATAGGGTAAAACCTACATGATTTAAATAATAGTTCATTCCAATACCTCCAGAAACCATAAAATTAAACGAAGTAAAGCCTTCTTTAATCAATTCTAGTCCATTTACGCGCACACCTAAGCTGTCCGAATAATCAAATTTATTTCGAATGTTTAAAATATTAATTGGTGTCACACCAGCATAACCAAAAAACTGTAAATCTTCACCATAAGTATACCTAAGCTTTAACGGAATACCTATTTGCATATATACATTTGTATAACTGAAAGTAGAATCAGATGTTGGGTGGCTATAATCATAGGCTTCTCCATGTCCAAAGTAAGTTATACCTGCATCTAAACCAAAGTTTCCACCCAAAGGCATAACTAAGCCTAGAGTTGTTCCACCTGTTATCATTGGGGTTTCATCATTTCTTGTAGCGTGCACATTATAAACTGATTGATCTTCAAAATGACGAAAAGAACGTTGAACCATTCCTGTTAAGTAATAACTTGTACCTGACAAACTATCGCTTTCAAAAGGTGGACGAACATTCTTCGTTTTTTCTTTCTTTTCCTTCTTATCTTTATCCGGCTTCACTTCTCCGCCAGATATTTGTGTGTACCCGTTTAGTCCGCAGCACATTAGAAAAGCAAGTAAGAAATTGCCTGTTAGCGTTCGATTTAAACTATATTTGATTCTCATAGTGACAAAATTAATGAAAGAATAAACTTATTCCTTATGAAGATTACCTTTAATTCTCCCGTAATATTAACCTTTTCTTTTTTATGTGCGGGGGTCTATTTACTAAACCACCCATTTGGTTTAGCCGAGGATCTTTTTCGGCTAATGCCTGAATGGGATTTTGGGAGTGTAAAATGGTATTTTCGATTATTTTCAAATGCTTTTGGTCATGCCAATAGTGACCATTTAATGGGGAACTTAGCTTTTATACTTTTGTTAGGACCAATTGTTGAAGAAAAATATGGTGCTAAGAACACAGCTATAATGCTTTTCACAACTGCACTTGTATGTTCTTTAATTCATTTAACTTATTCGAATAATAGTTTATTGGGCGCAAGTGGAATCGTATTTATGCTAATATTATTAACCTCACTCGTTAATTTTAAACAAGGAGAAATACCATTAACATTCATCTTAATTGTATTGGTTTATATCGGTAAAGAAATTATGGGAACCTTTGCTGATGACAATATTTCGCATACAACACATATTGTTGGAGGAATTGTAGGTGCATCTTTTGGATTCATGATGAATAAACGTAAGGCTGTAAAATCTAAAAAGCCCCAATCTAGTGTATTAGATGACTTATAGACGATTCACTTTTCTAATTTGATCGTCTCTCAGAAGACGTACAAAATCGTATAATTAACTAATCTTCTATTCCTTTTTTTACGCCGTAAATGAGAATCCTTAAAATTCCAATAAGAATTAACATTTCACATTCATATAATCGGTTCTATTTACTATTTTTATAACTTAAATTTTAAGTATGCAGCAAATATCGGATAAAGAGGGGATTGATTTATTAGCAAACAAGTACAAGGAACTAAAAGCCGAGATTCATAAAGTAATTGTGGGACAGGACGAAGTCGTGAACCAGGTTATTATGTCAATTTTCAGCCGTGGACATAGTCTATTAGTCGGTGTTCCTGGTCTTGCAAAAACGCTATTAATTCAAACCATTTCTGATTCCTTAGGACTTTCATTTAAAAGAATTCAGTTTACACCAGATTTGATGCCTTCAGATATTGTAGGTTCAGAGATTTTGGATGAAAACAGAACTTTCAAATTTATTAAAGGACCTATTTTTGCAAATATTGTTTTGGCGGATGAGATTAACCGTACGCCTCCTAAAACGCAGGCAGCTTTGTTAGAAGCCATGCAAGAAAAAACAGTTACTGCTGCCGGTACGCGATACGAATTAGATAAACCTTTTTTCGTATTAGCAACGCAAAACCCAATTGAACAAGAAGGAACATACCCTTTGCCAGAAGCGCAATTGGATCGTTTTATGTTTAATATTTGGGTAGACTACCCTACTTATGAAGAAGAAATTTCAATCGTAAAAAACACCACTGCAGATACTTCAGCTCAGTTAAACCCTATTCTGAACGGTGAAGAAATTATGTTCTTCCAGAATTTGGTGAGACGTATTCCTGTTCCGGAAAGTGTTTATGAATATGCTGTAAAACTTGTTGCTAAAACAAGAAAAAACTCGCAATTCACACACGAGTTAACTGAAAAATATTTGGATTGGGGAGCAGGACCTAGAGCTTCGCAATATTTAGTTATTGGAGCGAAATGTCACGCGGCTATTAATGGAAAATATTCTCCCGACATTGAGGATGTTAAAGCAGTTGCTTTTGCTATACTTCGTCACCGTATTGTTCGTAATTACCGTGCCGAAGCAGAAGGTTTTACAATGGAGAAGATTATTGAGACATTGATGCAAGACGCTTAATGAATCAAGAGCGTGAAGAGTACTTTACAATTTGTCAAGCTTTTAACAAGAGTAAATTTGACAGAAAAAAGGACTTTTAACCCTACATCAAAATGAAAACACGCCAGGAATATCTAGCCATTTGTCAAACTTGTTTAAAAAGCAAATTCGACAAAAAAAAGGGAATTGTTTGTACTTTAACAGATGAACATGCCGCTTTTCATACCAATGATTGTCCAGATTACGATCCTGAAAAAAAAGCGATACGCAGACAAGAAGCCACAAAACGAAGAGTTGAAGAGGCCAAGGAAGATGAAAAAGGTCTATTTTCGGGAAAGGCAGGTATAGTCGGCGGAACCGTTATTGCCATATTGGGGCTAGCCTGGATAATTCTTGGACTGGTATTAATGAATCGATTTTTCTTTTACCCCATCATATTAATTATTGGAGGCATTATTTCTATTAACAAGGGAGTTGAAAAAAAAACTGCAAAAAATCGCATAGATCGGTCAACTGTTATAGATGATGAATTAGATGAAATAGTTTAAACTCTAGACAATACCTTTAAAAGGTGAAGATTAGTTACCCTCTACCCTATTTTCATCAAATTAATTCCTTAAAAAACTAGCAAGCCGTGCTAAAATTCACCTTGTGCTCTAGTATAATATATTATTTGCTCATAACTTTTTGAAAACTATGTCGCCATCTAGCTGTTGGATCGAATTACATTCAATGGATTTTACGTATCTTTGCATTTTATAAAACCATTGAACACATGAACGCCTTAACAGCAATTTCACCTATTGACGGAAGATACAGAGGAAAAGTAGAAAATTTAGCAGACTATTTTTCAGAATATGCATTGATCAAATACCGCGTAATGGTTGAGATCGAATATTTTATCGCATTAACGGAAAATAACATTCCTGCTTTGGCTGATTTCCCTACTGATCAAGAAGAAAATTTACGTAAAGTATATACTGATTTTTCAGAAGCTGATGCGGCGAAAATTAAGGACATTGAAAAGGTAACAAATCATGATGTTAAGGCGGTTGAATATTTCATTAAAGAAAAACTAAACGACTTAGGACTAAGTAAATTTGAAGAGTTCATTCATTTTGGATTGACTTCGCAAGACATTAATAACACTGCCGTACCACTTTCATTGAGAGATGCAATTCATCAGGAATATATTCCTATGTTGGATGAATTAATTCACACTTTGAATGATCTAAGTCAAGAATGGAAAGAGATTCCTATGTTGGCTCGAACTCATGGTCAGCCAGCTTCTCCTACTCGATTAGGAAAAGAAATTTTCGTTTTTGTAGAGCGTTTAGACATCCAAAAAAGACATTTATTGGCAGTACCATTTTCTGCTAAGTTTGGTGGTGCAACTGGAAACATGAATGCACATTATGTTGCATTTCCTGATACTGATTGGGTAGCTTTTGCAAATGATTTTGTAAACAATACGCTAAGAATTGACCGTAGCCAAACTACAACACAAATTGAGCATTATGATAATGCTGCAGCTTTGTTTGATGCTATGAAAAGAATCAATTCAATCATTTTGGATTTAGACCGCGATATGTGGACTTATATTTCAATGGATTATTTCAAGCAAAAAATTAAAGAAGGTGAAATTGGTTCATCAGCAATGCCTCATAAAGTAAATCCAATTGATTTTGAAAATTCTGAAGGAAATATTGGAATTGCAAATGCTATTTTTGAACACTTGGCTTCAAAACTACCAGTATCAAGGTTACAACGTGATTTAACTGATTCTACAGTATTAAGAAATGGTGGTGTACCAATTGGACACACAATTATTGCTCTAAACTCGACTTTAAAAGGAATTAATAAATTGCTTTTAAATCGTTCAAAATTAAATTCTGACTTAGAAGACAATTGGGCGGTAGTTGCAGAGGCCATCCAAACTGTTTTACGTAGAGAAGGCTATCCAAAACCTTACGAGGCGTTGAAAGGATTAACAAGAACCAACGCAGCTATTACAGCTGAAAGCATTGCTGAATTTATTGACACATTAGAAGTATCTGATGCAATCAAATCTGAATTAAAAGAGATTAAGCCTCAGAACTTTACGGGGATTAATATGGTGCAGTAAAACAATTATTAATGTGTGATAAACATTGCACAATAATTGACTGATTCGCCTCTTCTTAACTTATTTATTCTAACTATTAGTTGAATTGTTTAAGCAACTTATAAACTTACGGGCAAACCTTTCTTTAATAAAGCATTGATATAGTCTAAAACTAAAATGCTATAAGACAATTGAATCTTCAACAATAAGCTGCATTCAAAATCAGAACCTTTCTAAGGAAAAGTTCATTGTACTTTATTTTTTAAAAATTGAAAAGGATTTAGGAGTCGCCTAATTTTTGCAAGGCCTCTTTCAAGCTTTTTTTCTCATCATCAGTAAGTGACTTCGAATTATCTTCTTCCTTGAGTAAGGTTAGTACATGATTAACCACATCTGAATCTGGGGCATAGTTCTTACAACAGTTGCAAATCATAGTATGCAACTTAATTTGAAGCTTTTCCGAAAGCTTCAGTTTCGTCAAGTACCCCTTTTCTATATAATATGTTATCTTTTCACAATTCACTACACAAACCACTTTTTTTCGAGACAATCACGCAATTGCAATTTTGCTCTATGCACGATTACCCACAAGTTAGACGGAGTAATCTCATGATTATTACAAACTTCTTCACTTTCTTTTTCATCTACCATTTTATCGACAACAATTCCTCGCCATTTTGGAGGCAAAGCTCCAATACATTGCGCTATTGCATCTCGCAGTTCAGAATTCTCCAATTGTTCCTCAACCTCAGATAAACGGCCTTTTGGAGAGTATGTTTCCAAAAATTTCCCTTTCATCATTCCTTCTGTAGTAAAGAATGAAATAGGTTTTGTTTTACGCGATTCTTGTTTACGCCAATGATCAATAATTTTTCTTTTTAGAATTGAAAACAACCATGTTTTCACCGTACTTTTTCCTTGAAAACCATCAATTCCCTTTAAAGCAGATACGAAAGTATCTTGAACAAGGTCTTTGGCTAAATCTGAATCACTAACGCGCACTGCTGCAAAATTATACAGCATGTCCGCATATTCATCTACCCATTGGGAGGTATCTATATTCGTAATTTCTTCCATTAGTTATAAAGCTATAACATATTTACACTCGGGAGCAAAAATTAGATTTAAATGCAAGGTTATTTTGTACAAATATTGAAAGGCAAACTTTCAAGTTTCAACTTTTAAAATCCAATTCCTAATTTAATTCCAATATGTAGTTTTGGAACTAGCCCTGTAGATTCACTTGGTCCATATACTGTTTCAGACAAACCTGTTTCAGGATCATAAATGTTTTCAACAGACAATTCTTTTTGACTAACATTAGCAATTCCAAATCCTCCATAAAAATCCCAGAAAATATTATCCATTACCAAGTATTGGTATCCAAACGTTATTCTTCCCACAGAAAGAACTTTTGATTCATTAAATGTTTTATCAATACCATCCTCAACATAAGATTGTGTACTTACGTAACGTTTAAATCTGAATTCTGGAGCTACATAAAAATCTTCAGGAATTAACCCTGGGAAATAACGTACGCCTAATGAAAACGCTTGACCAAGTCTTGCTTGACTTCCGTTTGATCCTCCAAATAAATCATCCAAATCGTTTAATGCAACGTTTAAATAATCATTAATTGTTAACCCCAATCCGATTTCTGCTGAAATTTTTTCAGTTAATACACGCTCATAATAAACAGAAAAGCTTCCTGAGAACGGTTCTAACATTCCAAATTTTAAAAGATTTGTCACGCCAGATGACTTACGCTCAGACTTTGAGGAATTAAATACAACTACCTTTGGTTCATCCTGACTATACAAGTTCAATCCGTATAGAGAAATTAATGCTATGATTAAAAATTTTTTCATTGTTCTAGTTAATTATTACCTCAAAATTACGGTTTAATTTCATTATTATCGATATAAACACCATCTTTGAGCAAAATTTTAAAACAAAAAAGCAAACTATGAAAAAGCAATTTAAGTCGTTGTGTCTACTCTTGATGGTTTTAGCTGGCTCCCAAACTTCTTATTCTCAAGATGTAAAGATTGAAAATGGAAGTCAATTTAAGGTAACAAGCCTTGAGTCAATTAGAACAATTATTGATGTCCAAAACGATCAATCGTCATTCCTTACCAGCGCTGGTTTATTAGGGAAAAAATTTAGAGTTTTAAACCTTGATGGCTCATTAGATATCAAAAGTAAATTTGATATTGAAGTACCTAAGATCGATAAAAAGAAAGTTAAGTTTGTTGGAGCTGAAAAATTTGGTCCTTCAACATTTTTCTTTTCTCGTTTTTTCGATCGTAAAGCTGATTCATATACATTATATGCATCTGAATTAGATCCTAACACTGGGAAATTTTTAAAGAATTATGAAGCTGCAAAAGTAAATGATGACAAATTTGGAGCATTCAGAAACCCATTCTCTACATACACTAGTATTGATTCAACTAAAATGTTGATTTTAACTACTTATCCTACAAAAAGAAAAGAGAATGTAAGATATGGTTTAAAAGTTGTTAATCCTGATATGTCTACAGTTTGGGCAAAAGATATTGAATTTGCAGAAGCTGATAAAGATTTCACTTTAACAGATGTTGAGATTGATCGTGATGGAAACATCCACATGATTGCTACTTTAAGAATGTCTCGTGAAGAGAAAAAAGCGAAAGATTCAAAATCAAGATACTATACAAACGTATATTCTTACTTCCACGAAACTGGAGAGTTAAAACAATACGAAATTGGATTCTCTGATTATATCATCAGATCTATTGATTTGGATGTAAATGATAAAGATGAATTGATTGGAATGGGATTCTATAGCGATAAAAAAATCCAATTAGTTGATAACTACAAAGGATTCTTCTTCTTAAAAATTGATCCTAAATCTAAAGAGGTTGTTACTTCAAACGTTTCTCCTTTTAGCGAAGATTTAATTGAAGAACTTGCAGGAAAACGTAAAGCTAAAAAAGGGAAATTCCCTCCATATGTTGTACGTAAATCAATTCCATTAGACAATGGTGGATATGCAGTTATTGCTGAGCACTATGTATATACTTATAGTGAAAACACTACTTCTAGTGGAGCAACTCAAACATCTGAGACATGGTTATATGGTAACGTAGTTGTTATGTTCATGAGCCCTGATGGAAAAATGGAAACTGCTTCTGTAATTAAGAAGAAACAATTTTGTACTGCCAAAAATGGTGGAGCAAGTTTCTTACAACAATTAGGATTTGGAATGTACCCTGGTGTAAATGAATTACCTTATTATGGAATTTCAGTAATTGAAAATGACAATAACATTTACATTTTATACAACGAAAACCCTAAGAATGCTGATCGTGTAAAAGAAGGAAAAAATCCTAAATCTGTTAGACAAAGAAATTCAGTTACAATGTTGAATACATTTAAACCTGACGGAAGTGTACACGGAGATGTATTGTTCAAATCTAAAGATGCAAGCGAAGGTGTGAAAATGCCATTAATGCCGCAATCTTATGTTCAGTACTCTGACAATGCTGCTATCTTATTTGGTAAAAAAGGTAAGAAAATGAGAGCTACAAGAATTACAATTGGATAATTCAATTTGTAAGTAGCAATTCGTTTTGGCCACTAGCCATGTGCGAATAAAAAAATAAAAAGGGCGTCACCAAAATTTGGTGACGCCCTTTTACGTTAATTGAGTTTTATTAATTTATAACCTATGCTTGGTTTTATAGGTTAATTGCATCTGAAAGACAATACTCTCCTTTTTCAATTAATTTAGTAGCAATTAGTTGACGAGCGTTTTTCGTGTTATACGGCGCCATTTTAGTGAATCGTTTTAAGCCCATTAACATCATTCTCATTTCATCTCCTTCAACAAACGCCATCAATGCATCTTTCCCTGATTTATTGATACGGTCAGCCGCATCAAACAAGAATGTATTCACAATTGCAATGTATTCTTCGCAAGCCTCAGCACCTTTAGCTTTCACCATTTTCTCTACACGTAGCAATACTGATTCAGCAACATAAACGTCATTTGCAATGTCTGCAATATTCATTAATACCTCTTGCTCTTTTGAAAGTTGCATCATTAATTTTTGCGCAGCCGTTCCAGCCACCATCATTAATGTTTTCTTAAAGTTATTTATGTATTTTTTCTC